>NZ_JBFAMR010000031.1:0-97416 GCF_040656595.1 Actinoplanes sp. NPDC049802 | reverse complement strand
CGGCCGGCTGCCCCGCGGGCGCCGCGGCCAACCACTCACCAACCGCTTACCTCCCCGGGCGAGGGGCCCGCCGCCGGGGCCGGCCGGCCCCGGCGGCGGTGCGGGGGTCGTCACCGTGCCGCGGGCAGAGTCACCGTGAACGTGGCGCCGGCACCGGGCCCGTGGCTGTCGGCGGTGAGGTGGCCGCCGTGGTCGGCGACGATGGCGTGGGCGATCGACAGGCCGATGCCGGAGCCGCCGTGGCGGCGGTCGCGGGCGGTGTCGGCGCGGTAGAACCGTTCGAACAGGTGCGGCAGGTGTTCCGCGGCGACGCCGTCGCCGGTGTCGGTGACGGTGATCCGCGCGCTGTCGCCGTCGCTGCCGGTGGTGACGGTGACGTGGCCGCCGGGCGGAGTGTGCCGAAGAGAGTTGTCGAGCAGATTGCCCAGGACCTGGGCCATCCGTGCCGGGTCGGCGTCGACGGCGGTGCGGTCCGGCCGTGCCACGTGCTCGAGGGATACACCTTTGGCCGCGTAGCGGGGCTGGACCGCGGTGATCGCGGTGGCGGCCAGGTCGGTGGCGGTGACGCGTACCGGGTGCAGGTCGAGTTGGTGTTCCTCGGCACGTGAGACGGCGGCGATGTCCTCGACGAGCCGCTGCATGCGCTCGGTCTGGGTGGCCAGCACGATCCAGGTGTCCTCGTCGGCGACGGTGACGCCGTCCTGGGCGGCCTGCACGTAGGCCTGCATGGTGGCCAGGGGGGTGCGCAGTTCGTGACCGACGTCGGCGAGCAGCCGGCGGCGGGTGGTCTCGATGTCGGCGAGGCGGGCGGCCATGGCGTTGAACGACGCGGCGACGCTGTCGAAGTCGGCGCCCATGCCGGGGGCGGTGATCCGGACGTCGTAGTGGCCTTCCGCGATGTCGGCGGCTGCGGCGGCGAGCTCGCGGACCGGGCGCGCCACCCGGCGGGCCAGCAGCGCGCTCGCCGCGAGCGCCGTCGCCAGCACGGCGGCGAGCCCGAGAGCCAGGGCGATCCTGTTGGCTGACGTGTAGGCCTGCTCGACGTGGTGGGTGACCTCGGCGCCGGCGGCGGGGGAGATCTGCCGCAGATGCTCGTGGAAGATCGCCGGGCCGGCGAGCACGGTGACCGCGCCGAGGGTGGCGGCGCCGGCGAGCACGACCAGGGCCTGAGCGGCGAACAGCCGCCCGGTCAGCCCGATGTGCGGGCGGGCCATCAGCCGTCGCCCATCCGGTAGCCGACGCCGCGGACGGTGCGGACGAACCGTGGGCCGGCGGCGTGATCGCCGAGTTTGCGGCGCAGGTGGCCGATGTGCACGTCGACCAGGTGTTCGTCGCCCACCCAGTCGTCACCCCAGACGGCGTCGATGAGCTGCCGGCGGCTGAACGCCAGCCGCGGCCGGGCCGACAACGCGGCCAGCAGGTCGAACTCGGTACGGGTCAGTGGCACCGGCCGCTCGTCGAGCAGGACTTCGCGGGCGGTGACGTCGATACTCAACGGCCCGAACCGGCGCGGCGGATCCTCGACCACCGCCGCGGTGGAGGTGGTGGCGCGGGGCCGGCGCAACATGACCTGTACGCGGGCGACGAGTTCGCGGGGGCTGAACGGTTTGGTCAGGTAGTCGTCGGCGCCCACCCCGAGGCCGACGAGCTTGTCGACCTCGTCGGCGCGGGCGGTCAGCATGATGACGTAGCAGTCGGTGAAGGTCCGCAGTTGCCGGCACACCTCGAGGCCGTCGAAGCCGGGCAGCCCGATGTCGAGAACCACCACGTCGGGAGGCTGCTCGCGGGCGGCGGCCACGGCCGACGGCCCGTCGTACACGCATCGCACCTGGTGGCCGTCGCGTTGCAGGTAGCTGGCGACGACCTTGGCCAGGCTCTGCTCGTCGTCGACGACCAGGATCTGTGTGCTCACGATCCACCATCCTGCCCCGGCGGCCGGGACCGCGGGCGGCAGCCGGCGCCGGTTCAGCGCGGCGAGTAGTGCGGGACCCAGGTGACGCCGCTGTCACGGCTGGCGAAGATGGTGTCGCCGGTGACCGCCACGTACAGGGCGCCCGCTCCGGCGGTGACCGCATGCGGTTCGCCGGGCACGGTGCCGCGCTGCTGCCAGGTCGTGCCACCGTCGGCCGACTGCCGGACGGCGCCGTCCGGGCCGATGCCCCACAGTCCGGCGGTGGTCCAGGACATCGCGGCGAAGCCGCCGCCACCGGGAACGGGCTGCCAGGTGCGCCCGCCGTCGGTGGAGCGTTGCAGGCCCGCACGGGTGACGGCGAGCACCGTGTCCGCGTCGGTGGGGCTGACCGCGAACGCGCCCATCGCGCCCGCCGACCGGCGGTCCCAGGTCTCCCGGCCGGTGCTGACCATGAACACGCCGTCGGTGGAGTTGTAGCCGTAGACGGCGCCGTGCGCGGCTTGCAGCCCGTGGAAGTCGGCGGCGCCGGCCAGCGAGGTGTTGCGCCACGTCACGCCGCCGTCGGTGGATTCGATCAGGCCGAGGTTCGCCGGGCCGTCGCCGTGTGCGCCGGGATGCCCGGAGGCGAGGAACCGTCCCGGCCCGTCGGTGGTGAACCCCATCAGATCCGGCGTCTCGGCCGACACCCGCACGGCCGTGTTCCGGTCCTGGACGCGGTACAGGCCGACGTGGGTGGCGACGAACAGGGCGCCGGTGTCGTCGACGGCCATGCCGTGCACGTGGCCGAACCCGTCGGCCGTCGGGTGGCTGTCGGGGGCGGAACTGCGTACCGCGTACGCGACCAGGGCCGCTGCCAGCGCCGCGACGACCAGGCCGGCGACGATCGGCCATCGTGCGGCGGCACGCGGTGACGGCGGGCGTGTGGCCTGCCGCGTCGCGGGGCGGGCGGTTGCTGCGTTCTGGCGCATGTGTGGCGGTCCGCTTCTCGATGCCGGCGAAGAACTGACCTGTCCACCGTCGGCGGTCGCCGTCAACGAACGCCCCGGCAAACCATGAAGATTCTCTGAAGATCCGGCGGCCGGCCGTCGCGGACAGCGCCGCCCGCACCCGGCCACGTCGGCGAGTGCGGGCGGCGCCACACCGAGGTCAGACCAGGCGCCGGACCACGTAGTTCCTGCTCCAGATCTTCTGCTTGGAGACGGACTTGCCGGTGCGCGGCGCCGACCACATCTTGCCGCCACCGGCGTAGATGCCGGCGTGGACGCCGCGCGTGCCCTTGCGGATGATGATCAGGTCACCCGGGCGCTTGTTCGACTTGGCCACGGACTTGCCGTACCGCTGCTGCGAGTGTGCCTTGTGCGGCAGCTTCTTGCCGGCCGCCTTCTTGTAGACGTACAGCGTGAAGCCGGAACAGTCGAACCGCTTGGGCCCGGCCGCGCCGAACTTGTACATCTTGCCCTTGTGCCGGGCCGCCTCGGTCACGACCCGGGCGCCGGCCGCCGCCTGTGCCTTGGCGGTGACGGTGGCCGTGCTCACGGTGGTGCCGGCCTGTGGCTTTGCCCAGGTGACGGCGATGGTGGACGTCCGCGGTGCGGCGGAGGCCGACTGCGGTGTGCCCAGCCCTCCGGTGAGAAGGCCGAGACCCACGGACAGGGCTACGGTGCCGGTTCCCAGGGTACGGGCGGGCCGGTCGGAGGTGCTTACGCGCACGGTGAAGGAATCCCTCCGGCACGCCTGCGGGGTTAGCTGTCGGATTCGGGCGCGAAGGATTGCCCGGCCGCACGTCGGCGGCTTCACCCCAAGGCCCTCGTGGTCCGGCCGCCGCGTGCGGCGTGCCGGTCGAGGACCGATATGTGGTTCCCCCGTCCCTGCCCCCGGTTGCCTCATGACTCGTCATGCGGGCGCGTGCCGCCGGACCGGGGCAGGGCTCGGCGTGGTCCGGATCGGCACGACCGGCGGGCTGGTGCCCGCCGCTCCTCCTTGATAGCCCAGCTCGCGACGGTTCCCGACCGCCGCATTCGTCACGCACGGTCGCGACGGCACTGGGTGATGTCCGGTTTGGAAGCTCGGTGCGAGGTTTGTCGACACGGTGCGAACGTGGTTGGTGACCCTCTGGTGGTGTTGATCTGTGAAAGGGAACACGACGAAAGCTGGACGGTCGCTCTGCGTGGCCCCGGCAGTGATCCCCCGGTCCGCGTGCCCGTGCGACCGCCGGTTCGCCGAAAGTGACCGACCGTCCAGCCCGCCCTGCCCGCTACGACGACCCGGCCCGAACCAGCGCCGCTGTCCCGCCCTCGAGGACGGGACAGCGGCGCGGGGTGACTCAGAGGATCGTGCAGGCGCTCCCGTTGACGGTGAAGGCGGCCGGAACCGGGTTGCCGCCGGTCCAGCTGCCGAGGAACCCGAAGGTGGTCGAGCCGCCGGCCGGGACGCCGCCGTTCCAGGACGCGTTCGTGACGGTCACCACGGTGTCCGACTGGGTGTGCGCGCCGCCCCACAGCTGGGTGATCCGTTGACCGCCGGTGTACTGCCAGTGGAGGCTCCAGCCGCTGTACGCGGCCGTACCCGTGTTGCTGATCTTGATCTCGCCCTGGAACCCGCCGGGCCAGCTGCCGGTGACCCGGTAGGTGACGGCACACGACGCCGTGCCGGCAGACGGGCCGGCGCTGGCCGAAGCCGAAGCCGAAACCGAAGCCGACGGCGAGGCCGAGCCCGACGACGTGCTGGGCGACGGCGAGGTCCCGATCTTGCTGGGGTCGGCCACACCCCAGTACGCCGATTTGGCCTGCAACCTGGTGTCGAACAGCAGCGGCGCGTCCTTACGGGTCACCGGGAAGGTGTCCAGCCAGGTGTTTGTCGTCGGCCAGGCCCCACAGCGTCACCGAGGTGATCTCGCCCGGGTACTGGCGGAACAGCGCGAACATGTCCCGGTAGACGTACGCCTGCTTGAGCAGCCGGTCCGCGGGCGGGGTCGTGAAGTTCTCGCTGTTGCCGGTGTAGATGCTGACGTCCATCTCGGTGATCTGCTGGTCCACGCCGAGCGGCACGAACTTGTCCAGTATCGCCTTGGTCTCCGCGACGCTCGGCCAGTTCACGTTGACGTGCATCTGGTGCCCGACGCAGTCGATCGGCACACCCTCCGCCTTCAGCGTGCTGACCAGGTTGAACAGGTGGTCCCGCTTGGCCGTGACGTTGGTGTTGTAGTCGTTGATGCAGAGCACCGCGTGCGGGGCCGCCTCGCGCGCCACCCGGAAGGCGGTGCGGATGTAGTCGAGACCGGTCACGGTGTACCAGCCGCTGCGCCGGTTGCCGTCCGCCTGACCCTCGTCGATCACCTCGTTGACCACGTCCCAGACCCCGATGTCGGTGCCGTAGTGGGCGGCCACGTTGCGGATGTGGTTCTCCAGGCGGGCGAGCAGCAGTTCCTTGTCCTCGGCGGTGGCGGTCATCGGCTGGCCGTCGGCGCCGGTGAACACCCACGCCGGTGTCTGGTTGTGCCAGACCAGCGTGTGCCCGCGAACGGCGAGCCGGTTGGCCTTCGCGAACGTCATCAGCGGGTCCGCCTGGGCGTACGTGAAATTGTTCTCGGACGGCTCGGTGGCGTCCCACTTGAGCGCGTTGCCCGGGGTGACGGTGTCGAAGTGCTTGGTGAGCAGTTGCCCATGTCCGGTCACGGTCTCGGCGCCGGTGATCGCCGCGCCCACCGGGAACTCGGTGACCACGTCCTTCACCGACGGGATGCCGGTCTGGACCGGTAGCGCCGGCACATGACCGGCGGTCACGTCGTCGATGTGGAAGGACCCGGTCGTCGACGCCGTCTCCACATAGACGCGCAGGAGGTCGACGTCGGTCGCCAGTGTGTACCGGCCGGTCAGGTTGACCCACGATCCGCTGGTCACCGCGGTGTTGCCGACGATCTGGTCGTAGGCGGCGACGCCACCGGTGTGGCGTTCCACGCTCAGCCGGGCGTTGTCCGAGCCTTCGGCCATCCGCACCCACACCGAGATGGTGTAGGCGGTGCCCTTCTCGAAGGTGTCCAGCACGTCCAGCGACGGCCCCTGCCAGGCCGCGGTCCGCCCCGAGACGAGCAGGCTGCCGGTGCCGGCGTGCGCCACGGCGGTGCTGTGCGCGACCGTCTCGGCCGACCGGCCGGCCCACCCCTGGGCGGTGCCATCCTCGAAGTCGCTGGTCAGGACGGTGATGAGGGTGGGGTCCTCGGCCGCGTGCGCGGCCACGGTGGCGGTGACGGCGGCTGCCGGAATCGCCACCAGGAGGGCGGCCAGGGCCAGCCGTGGGAGAGCACGCATTCGCGGCTCCTTCGGGGCGTCGTGACGGGGATAGAGCGACATCGTTGCATGGGAGCGCTCCCAATACAACGGCGTCAATTCTCTCATCGGTACGCCGTGCGCCGCCCCCGCCGAACCACCCCGTCCCGCCGTGCCACGCGGCCTCGCTGCGCCGTCCCGGCCGCGACGCGGCCGCCGGGCTGACGCGCGCCGTCACCGGCTGCCCGCTCGGTCGGCGGACCTCTGACCAAGCCGGGGTCGTATCGGGCGCTCACGGTGCCCGCGGGCGGTTGAGCACCTCGGGGCCAGCACCCGGTGAGTACCGAAAATGACGATTTGCCGTAGTTAGGCTGCTGACATGCTGTTGCGACGTATCGCGGCCGCCATCGGCGCCGCCGCTCTCGTAGGGCTGCCGGCGACCGCGGCCCAAGCCGAACCATCCGAGCAGGACACCGCGTTCCTGCGGGCCGCCCACCAGATCCACAACGCCGAGGTCGAACAGGGCCGGATCGCCTGGGTCAAGACCGGCGACGCCGAGGTCAAGAAGCTGGCGGCCACCCTGATGCGGGACCACATCCACCTGAACGCGGCCCTCGCCGAAGCGGCCCGCAAACTGAAGGTCAGGCTGCCCGACACGGCCACCGCCGAACAGACCGCCCTGGCCGGGCGCTACGCGGCCGCGGGGAAGGGGGCCATCGACGACCTCTTCATCGACACGCAGCTGACCGTGAGCCGGGAGACCGGCCGGCTCGTCGCGACCCAGCTGGCCGAGGGTAGCGATCCACTGGTCAGGAGCGTGGCGGAGAAGGCCGCCGCGGTCCTCGCCGAACATCAGCGACTGCTGCGTGCGGCGGCCGCCTGAGCAGCACCCTTGTCAGACTAGAATCCTAGGAAGCCCTGGCGGTGGTGCGAAGGATCGCATCGCCACCAGGGCTTCACCGATAGGAGAGGGGTCGCGGTGATCCGGCAATTCGAGTGGCGTGACTACGACACCGTGACCCGCGTATGGCAGGCCGCCGGCCGGGAGGTCGTCCCGCGTGCCGAACTGGAGGCCAAACTGGGCCGTGACCCCGAACTGTTCCTCGTCGCCGAGACCGGCCGCCGGATCGCCGGAGTGGTGATGGGTGCCTACGACGGCCGTCGTGGCTGGATTCTGCGCCTCGCCGTTCACCCCGACCACCGCCGTCAGGGCATCGCCACCCGCCTCGTCGAGGAGCTGGAGGCCCGGTTCGTTCGCCTCGGCTGCCCGCGGGTCAACCTGCTCGTGCTGCCGGACAACGAGGCCGGGCTGCGGTTCTGGCGGCAACTCGGCTACCTGCCCTGCCCCGACGTGCTGTGCACCAAGCCGATGCGGGGCGCCGTCACCGAGGACTGAGCCCGTTCCGCGTCGAAGCCGCCGCGGCGCCCGAGGCGGTCGACGCCGGCCCGGTCGTGGCCCGACCTGAACAAGACCATCCGGCCCGAACGCGCCCGGGTGCGCCGCACCGACTGACCAGGCCCGAACAGACCCGCGTCCGCTGTCAGCACCAAGGCGAACGTGGGTGCGTTTTCGCTGAGTGACCTGCGTGATGGGGGTCGATGTCGGCCTGTTGCGGTCGCCGATGACCGGTGCCCTGCCCTGCGGCTTGCCGGGTTCTCGGGGGCTCCGTGCCCGCGTGCGGTGCCCCGATACCCGACGGCGGCCCCGGTTCACCACGAGCGGGACTCCCGCGCCCCGCCCGGTGCGCGCGGGGCGCCGCTCCCAGTGAACCGAGGCGACGAGCCTGGAATGCGACGGGCGAGGCGGTTGCCGCCGTGTGCGGGGACGTGGTGGCCGCGGTGAATTGGTGTGGTCCGTGCCATTTGAAAGGTCTTATGGCTCTGACCGTGAGTGAACCGCCGCCGTCAAGCGCCCCGGTTGGCCTTGCCATCGAGCCGCAGCTCGGTGCTGGGGTCGCTGTGCGTGGTGCCGGTGCCGAGGTGCTTGTCACTGATCGTCGTGCCATTTTTGATCACGTGGACGAGGGCCATGGCGTGGCCTCGGCCGAGCGCATAGTCGTGCTTTAGCCATTGGACGATATCGCCCGCTTTGGTATCGGCGCCGTAGCCGCGTGTGTGTGCCTCGGCGACCAGGTCTGCCGGGATCTTGCCGGTCTTGGCCTCGATCGCATCGAGGTATGCCTGGAAGGACATGCTGGGCTCCTGACTGTGGCGGATGTGAGGAACAGGATCGTAACGACGGGGTACGACTCTTTTCGGGTTCGCGTCATGGCGACCGGGGTGTTCCGTGGGAGGCTGCCAGGGTGGCTGAGTGATCTGCGTGATGGGGGCCGATATTTACCTGTTGCGGTGCCGATGACCGGTTGGTATGGGTTAATTGACCGGTTTCGGTAGGGGGTGGCGGGTGGATCGTGAGCAGATCCTGCGGTTGCTCGGTGAGCGGGAAGCGGTGGGCCGGGCCGAGGTGGCCCGACTGGAGGAGGAAGCCGATCGGCTCATGGTGTTGATCGATGACTGCCGGCGGGAGGTCGACCGGCTCGCGGTCGCGCGTGAGGTGTTGTCCGGGCTGGCCGAGGAACTTCCCGGAGCGGTGCCGGTCGGTCATGATCTGCGGCCGGAACCGATCATGATGGATCAGCTTCTGACGATCCTGGCGGAGGCGGGCCGGCCGGTGCGGTGCAAGGACGTGGTGGCAGCGCTGGGTGAGGACCCGGGGGTGACGCGGCGGGTGGAGCGGGCCTGTGGCCGATTGAAGAAGCTGGCGGTGCAGGGCCGGGTGGCGAGACCGAGCCGGGCCTGTTCACTCTCGCTGATGATTCCGGTTCCTCGCCACCCGCCGGCAGGTCCGAATGCTGTCCGGGCTGGAACCGGTAGGCCGTCACCCGTCCCGAACTCCGAACACCTCAATACGCGATGCCGTCAGTATTTCCGCAGCTGGCGCGAATCTGGCACCGTCGGATGTCCTGTCTCAAACAAGCTGACGTAGGTAGCCGACCTTGACCTCGGGTGCGTCATCTTGAGTGAGATGGTCGACGGGACACAGTCTCATTGATCATGGCGCTGGCCGGCGCCTGGATTGCGGCGGAGCCCTACCGATTCTCGCAACCAGCTTCGGTCCAGGTGGCTACCAGATCATCAGCCACGATAGTTAGTGATCCAGCAAGGAACGCGACTTCGTGGCTGCATCCCTGCTCATGGGGCAGAACCTCGTCAAGCATCACGTCGAGAAGGCTGTCCACGTCCGCATCCGCCGTGTCGGGATCCATTGTGACGCTGTGGACGTGGCTGTAGCGGATCGTCAGGTTCTCCTCGTGTTTCCAGCAGTTGTGCTGCAGGCGAAGCTCAGCCCATGCTTTCCCGTCACCATCGCCTAGAGTCAGGGCCACCGGCTTGAGATCCTTGACGCACCGTCGGCCGAAGAAGTCGTAGTGCTGCGGATCCGTGGCATATACACGCGCGCCAGGTGGCAGCCGTTCGGCGAACGTACTGATCGCGTCCAGGTATCCGGTTGCGTCCAGCGCATTGCCGTCGCGTCCTCGGATGATCTTGATGTATCGCATGATTTCCCCTGCGGATTACGCGGTCAGTTCGTGAAGGAGCGTGTCGTCCGGCAGCAGCGGGCGAGGAGGTCGAGGACGTATTTGCGGCGTGTGGTGGCATCCGCCTCTGCCCAGAACCGGCCGAGACCGGCAATGTGGTTGCGGACCTTATCGATCTTTTCGCTGTGACCTGCGGTGTCTCTCCAAGCGGCCCAGGGTTTGGACGGCTCGGCCGTGGCGAGGGCGTCGGCCAGGCGGTGCTGGACTGCGGCGATGAGCGGACTGCCGAAGAACTCGTTCTCCGTGCCGTCGAACTTGCGCTCGATGAGCAGGCGGTGCAAGGCACGGATCTCGTTGATTGAGTCCAGGACCACGGTGGGTGTCCGGTCACTGGTCATGGTTCGTCCTCCGTGGCCGACGGCGAGGTCACTCTACTCAGCGGTGATCAACCGTCCTTGCGTAGCCGTTGCCACTCGACGGCGTGTGGGCTGATCGGCAGTCGCTGTTGCTCGCGGATCCATCTGGCCATCGGTTCCTGGGATCCGCCGGGTTCGTAGTCCAACAGCATGATCCGGTCCCGCTCCAGCCGGGACTCGAATCCGACGAACTCCCCGGTCGTCGCCGCCCACCAGCTACCGGAGAATCTCCGTTGGCCGTGGTAGGACGGGAAATCGCGCACCGGAGCCACAGTTTCGAACGCGGCAGTCCAGCCCACCGTGAGCGGGACGCGGCACTCGCGAACCCCACCCTCGCAGCCTTCGAGATAGGCGAGGCTGAACTCGGGGCCGGACATCCAACCGGCCGCCGCAGCCGGCGCACTCATCACCACGCAGACATCAACGACCACCGACATGGCCCGATCTGCGTCAGATCAAGTGAGACTGCGACTGATCAGATGAGACAGGACTCGGAGCTTTCGTCTGGGGTTCGGATCGGCGTCACCGTGACGCCGATCCAAACGCGTCGTGAAGCTGGGCCAGGGTGTCTGAGCCGCGTTGACGGATGCGGCTAATGTGCCGGGCCGTGGATGTCGCCCGCACCTTCCTCGGAGAAGTCGATGCTCGCCGGCCCGGTGCGCTCGCCGGACTGTTCCTGCACGGTTCGCTCTGCTGGGACGAGTTCTTCGCCGGCAGCGACGTGGACTTCGTCGGGGTATGGGCCCAGCCACCCGACCATGACGCTCTCGCCGAAGCCCACTACGCGACCAAGGCGCGACACCCCGGCGTGACGTTCGACGGCTTCCACTGCTCGCCGGAGGACTTAGCCGTCTCGGCGCTGACTGTGGGGCGACGGCCGGCCTTCTTCGGCGGCGAGTTCGACCCGGAGGGTAGGGTCGACATCAATCCCGTCACCTGGCACGAGCTGGCTGAACGCGCTGTCGTGATCCGCGGCGAGCTGCCGCCCGTCCACACCGACCCCTCCGAGCTGCACGAGTTCACCCGCAACAACCTCGACACCTACTGGCGTTCCTCCATACCGCAGATCGAACAAGCGGGTTTCGAGGCAGTCGGAGGACATGAACCGTCCGTCGCATGGGTGGTGCTCGGCGTTGCGCGCCTGCATCATCTGCTTGCCAAAGGCGAGCTGACCTCAAAGAGTGGTGCCGGCCGCTACATCGCCGAAGAGCTGGACCCACGATGGCACCGGCTCGGCCTCGACGCTCTCCGCATCCGCGAACACCCGCAGAAGCCCACGCTCTACGACGATACGACCGAGCGCGGCCGGGAAACGTACGACTTCCTACGTTGGGTGGTCGAGGACGGG
Organism: Actinoplanes sp. NPDC049802; assembly: GCF_040656595.1. Taxonomy (NCBI): domain Bacteria; kingdom Bacillati; phylum Actinomycetota; class Actinomycetes; order Micromonosporales; family Micromonosporaceae; genus Actinoplanes; species Actinoplanes sp. NPDC049802. The sequence goes on along the minus strand of NZ_JBFAMR010000031.1, from coordinate 85,936 downwards.
ACGCGCCGTTAGGGACACGCTGCAGTCGCGGAAGAGGCTCAGGCTGCAAGGCCCTGGAGCGGTGATCAAGGACAACCCGCGACGAGCCAGATAACGACGTCAGGACCGGGCGACGACATCGACGACCGTGGCGGTTCCCACTACCGGCATGCCCTCATGCGAAGAACGGACAGGCACCGGCTTCGACCGCCTACATCAGCCACGTGCTCGACGGCTGCGGGGTCCCACCACGCACGATCGGCAGCACCCGCCTGGTCGACCTGGTCAACACCCTCGCCCCCAAGCTCGTCGCCGCCGCACTCGGCCTCGACCCGCGGGCCCCGCTGATCCACCTCGCCGACCACATTGGCCCTCCCGCGCTCGCCGATTTCAGCACCGAGGATCAAATGATCTTCTCTTGGTGATCGATAACGCGGGCGTTCCCGTCGGCAAGGGCATAAACGGTCGGAAGTGATCCGATCAATGGGTATCCCATCCGATCGCTTGCTCTGCTTGCGTACTCTACGAGCACCGGTGCAATTTAGGGAGTTGGCGGTGGACGTTTCACAAATGATCAACGTGATGGCCCTGCTAGTTGCGTTAGCTGCTGTCGCCGCATCGTCAATCTTGACATGGCGGTCACTTCGGCTGAACCACAACGCCAACCATTTACCCATCGTGCTCGAGGCGATGAAAGCGCAACGAACGGGAGAGTTCACGCGCAAAGAAGCGGAGCTCTGGGAGGAGCTACCCAAACAGGATGTCAAGCTTGGCTTCATGCATCTCCCTGAACCTCTCCGTAGTTGCGCCTACGACATCAGTTGTTACTACCAGCATCTGGGATGTCTCGCCGAATACGGCGTGGCCGACTGGGATTTCATTGCCGTGCAGATTGAATACCGAATGGTGCGAACCTGGGACTGCATTGCCCCGTACGTTTACGCAGAGCGACAGAATCGCGGTTCGCAGAGCTCCTTTTTGAACTCCTATGAGAGATTCGCAGAAAAGGTGAAAAAGGTCGACATCGACGCCGCCACCGAACGCCTCTACAAGCGAGGTCATCGTCAGCGCAAAACTCACGAAATGTCGTTTTGGTTTCGCCGTCGAAGGGCGGTCGACAACGTCGACCATCCCGGACTGTCGGCGAACCCGTCCACATTCGGCAGCGCCTGACACATGTCCGCTCGAACATGTGCGCCTTCGAAAACGATTCGTTGGAGGCGATCGCAACAGACGCCTTCTCCTCCCATTCGGTCAACACCTGGGAAAAGCAGCTCAGCACCGCGTTTGTCGAGTTCCATGTAGCCCGGTTCGTCGGTCTGTGACGACATCGTCATAGACCGACCTATGCCGAGGGCCTGCCCGATCTGGCTTGCCCGACGGCGGTTTGAGGCTCAGTCCTCGGCATAATCCGGTGTCATGTCGTACTCGTCGACGTCCAAGACCGCTCCGGTGGCCAGGAGGAAGTTCAGAACCTCCCGGTCGAGATGCCAACCGAATAGGTTCGGGGCCTCACCGACGGCGGCGCTGCGATCGTGCTGCTCGGCCTCTTGGTCGTTGAAGTAGCGCACGACTTCCACGACGGTGCCAGATTCTTCGTCCTCGGTGTGTAAGCGGCGGGCCAGTGCGGCGATCGCTGCGGTGTGCGGCGTGAGCCGTTCGATGATGCGGGCGACCTGCTCGTCAACACGTAGCCCCGGATCCCGGCAGACGATCTTCCAACAGTGTTGGACCGGGATGGCCTTAGGCTCGGTGCGGCGGCTGCCGCGGACGGTGGTCTCGTCGGGCTCGAGTCCGAGGATGGCCGCCATCTCGGTCGCCGAGGTGCTGCGGCTGAATAGGGCGAAGTAGGCGTACTGGCTGACGTGCACCGATGAAGGATAGAAGCCGTCGTGGTCCGCGGATGCCCGATATTTGACCGGGCCTTGTCTACTGGTGGTACGACCGTCGGCCCGCCCATGATTCTGGTGGCGGGTCAGGCGTTGCCCGGCTCGCCGGCGTGAGCTTGTCGCCGCTGTTGCCGTAGCGTGCGGTAGTCGGGTGGTTGCATGATTTTGGGTCCGCCGGTGTGTGCTGTCTGCACATGATCACGGGCCGGTTCGGGCAGGGCATCGAGGCAAGTGGACGAGCAAGCGTTCACCAGCATTGGCAGGACGTCGGTGCCGACGCGGTGGGAAATCCATGCCTGGTGAAATTGTTGACCGATGCGCTGATCGCAAACGCTGCAGGTGCGGACGGCTTCGGTTCCCCAGATGCCGGGGTCCAGCGCGTCAAAAGAGGCCTCGGCGATAGAAGTGACCGGTCGTAGCGCGGGGAATGGCGGCCGATGCTTGAAGTTTCCATACAGGGCCCTGGTGCTCACCGTGCTGTCCCGCAGCTGGGTGCAGCGGGTCAACTCGAACGGGTACCAGTGCAGGCGGTGTGAGGTGTACGGCTCGAAGACCTCCAGACTGGACATGGCGCCGATCTCCGGGGGGATCCGCACCAGGTTGGTGCCGTAGAGAACGAGGTGCCTGACTTCGGTCAGTTTCGCAATGCTGGGGGCAGCGTGATGACTTGCCGCCGCTGTGCTGAGGTCATCTCGACGAACGGTTTGAACACCGTTCGTTTCTCCGCTGCGGCCTCGTCAACAAGATCGATCAGCCGCAGCCAGCCCGGAGCGGTGGTGTCCTGCCGTTCCGTGTGGAATCGGACGGTCGCCGGTCGAGTCTCGACCGAGTGACCGACGCAGGTGCAACGGTCCCGAGCCGGCCCTCCGGTCTCTGGCGGAGTGGCGTCGGCGAACCGATTGGAGAAGACCCCGGGGGCGTCACTCGGCTGCATCGGGCAAGATTACCGGCAAGAACCTCGCGTCCTGTGCATGCACTCATCTCGAGCGGAAGCGGACAAGAGCGACCGGCAGCAGGCGTCCAAGATCCGGACAAGACGGATTCTCGGATGCGCAGATCGCCTGCCAGGGCGTACCCGCACCCATCCTGATCGGCAAACGCTGGGTGGTAGAGAGGACGAACTCGTGGATGAACGGATTCGGCAAGATCCGCCGGTGCACCGACCGTGACGCCCGGATAATCGACTTCGACCTCTACCTGGCCGCCGCCATCGTCACCGTACGTCGACTCATCCAACAAGCCCGCACCCTCTACCGCTGGGACACTCGGCCCACCACACGCCGACTCAGACGTCACCTATCGCCGGTCGCTCCAAGTTAACATCCTAGGACGCCGTAGGCGCTGTGCGGCGAGCCGCACAAGCCCAGAACCCGAAGGACGGCTCCGCCGACCACACCAAGACCGCTTCGCGTGAGGGACCGGTCTCGCCTCGGCCGAAGGAGGCCTGAACACCGGTGGTCGCGCGACATCGCATACCGTCCACGGCACAGTGCGACCAGGCGGGGCGAGGATGACGGAGGATGACGACTGAGCGGTTCACCGAATTGACCACCGAACGGCTGCGGCTGCGGCAATGGCTGGACAGCGATCTGGACGTCTGGGCGGCCATGAACGCCGATCCGCGGGTCCGCGAGTTCTGGCCGGATCTGCTCAGCCGTGAGCAGGCCGCCGCCGGCCTGGAGTGCTTCCGTGCTGAGCTGGCCGAGCGCGGCTGGGGCTGGTGGGCGGTCGAGGTGACCGCGACGGGCGAGTTCATCGGTATGGCCGGGCTCGACCCGGTCGACGAGGAGGCGCCGGTGACCGGTGTCGAGGCCGGCTGGCGGCTTGCCCGGTCGGCGTGGGGCCACGGATACGCGACCGAGGCCGCCCGGGCCGTGCTGGCCTACGGTTTCCGGACGCTGCGGTTACCGGAGGTTCTGGCGATCTCGGTGGCCGGCAACGAGCGGTCCCGGGCCCTGATGAGCCGGCTCGGCATGGCCCACGACCCGGCGGCCGACTTCGACGACCTGAGCGTGCCTCCCGGACCGCTACGGCACAGCGTCGTCTACCGGATCGGCGCCGGCTCTTTCGCGGCGGGGTAGGCCGGGAAGGGGGCTTCCGGCTGCCTATTAGCCGTTGTCACGGTGTACGAATGGCGAAGGATCTCGTGGTTTCGGGGTCTCGAACTCGGTCACCGCGTGGCGCCGGGTGCGGATCCAGGTTTGCGGCGCCGTCGGCATCCGGTGGTCACGGGTATTGCAGCACGCCCGGCTCCTGGCCCGCGCTATCGCCGGTGGTTGTCGGCCAGGACGCGGGCCAGGGCGACGGTGATGAGGGCGGCGGCGACGACGGTGAGCAGCCCGGTGCGGAGGCCGGCCTGGTCGGCGAGGTAGCCGACCAGGGGTGGGGAGAGCAGGAAGCCGCCGCGCAGCAGCCAGCTGACGACCATGAGGCCGGTGCCGGGGGCGAGGCCGGGCAGTTCGTCGGCGGTGTGCATGGCGGCCGGTACGAGGGTGGCGACGCCGAGGCCGGCGAGGGCGAAGCCGGTGAGGGTGGCGGGGATCGACGGGACGGCGAGGGCGGCGCCCATGCCGGCGGCGGCGAGGGCGGCGCCGGCGCGTACGACGGTGCGCTGGCCGAAGCGGTCGACGACGCGGTCGCCGGTGAGGCGGCCGATGGTCATGGCGGTTTGCAGGGCGACGACGGCGAGTCCGGCGGTGGCGGCGCCGGCGTGCAGTTCGGTGAGGTAGATGGCGCCCCAGGAGGCGCCGGCGTCTTCGACGAGGACGCCGCAGGCGGCGAGGACGCCGAGGACGGCGAGCAGCGGTACGGCGTGGGTGGAGACGTGGCCGGGGTTGCCGCCGGTGCGTTCGGTGTCGTCGGGGCCGGGCAGGGTGTGGCGGTAGGCGATCAGGGCGACCGTGCTGAACAGGACGGCGGAGATGGTCAGGTGCAGGCCGAGGGGCAGGCCGAGGCCGGCGGCGGCGGAGCCCATGAGGCCGCCGAGGACGGCGCCGATGCTCCAGACGCCGTGCAGGGAGTTGACGATGGAGCGGCCGTAGAGGCGCTGGACGCGCAGGCCGTGGGTGTTCTGGGCGACGTCGACGATGGAGTCGAGGGCGCCGACGGTGAACAGGACGGCGGCCAGTGTCCAGACGTTGGGGGCGACGGCGATGCCGAGGGTGGCGACGGTGGTGAGGACGATGCCGAAGGCGCCGGTGCGTGCGGAGCCGAAGCGGCGGATGGCGGTGGTGGCGAGGAGCCCGGCGAGCAGGGCGCCGACCGGGAAGGCGGCGATGGCGGTGCCGAGGGCGGTGTTGCTGATGGCGAGGTCGGCTTTGATCTGCGGGTAGCGGGGGACGACGTTGAAGAAGATCGCCCCGTTGGTGAGGAAGAGGGTGGCGACGGCGGCGCGGGCGTGCCGGGTTTGCCGGGTGGGCGCGGCCGGGGTGACGGTGGTCAAGGTGGACTCCGGGTGTGGCGGGCGGCGCGAGGGCCGCGCTCACGGCGTACCGATGAGGGGTGGGGAGAGGGGCTGTCAGCGCAGGTAGCGCTCGATGGCGTGGCGGATCTGGGCCGGGGTCATCGGGTCGGTGGAGAGTGCGCTGTGCAGGGTGAGGCCTTCGATGAGGGCGTCGATCTCGCGGGCGGTGGTGGGGTCGAAGTGGGTTTCGAGGGCGGTGCGGCTGCGCTGCATCCAGGCCTGGGTGACGGCTTTGAGGCGGGGGTTGCGGGCGGCGGCGACGTAGAGTTCGACGGTGAGCACCAGGTCGTGGCCGGGGCTGAGCAGGTCGTCGGTGACGAGGGTGATGACGGCTTCGACGGCTTCGTCGCGGGTGCGGGCGGCGGTGAGGCGGGCGTCGAAGACGTGGGCGATGCCGTCGGCGTGGCGGGTGAAGGCTTCGGCGAGGATTTCGTCGAGGTTCGCGAAGTGGTAGGTCATCGAGCCGAGCGGCACGTCGGCGGCGCGGGCGATCTCGCGGTGGGTGGTCCCGGCGACGCCGTGTTGCGCGATCACCCGCAGTGCGGCGTCGATGAGGCGGTCGCGGCGGTGCGGGTCGTGGCGCCGGGCCCGCCGGGCGGTCGCGGTGGGCGCGGGGTCGCTCATCGATGCTGGATGGTACGGATGACGCGTGCCGGGTTGCCGGCGGCCACCACGTCGGCGGGCAGGTCCTTCGTGACGACCGATCCGGCGCCGACGACGGTGTTGTCGCCGATGGTGACGCCGGGCAGGACGATGGCGCCGCTGCCGAGCCACACGTTGTCGCCGATGACGATGGGTTCGGCGGCCTCCCATTTGTCGCGGCGTGGTTGCGGGTCGACCGGGTGGGTCGGGGTGAGCAGTTGCACGTTGGTGCCGATCTGCACGTCTTCGCCGATGGTGATGGGGGCGACGTCGAGGGCGATGAGGCCGTAGTTGGCGAAGGTGCGGGCGCCGATGCGGATGTGGGTGCCGTAGTCGACCCGTAGTGGTGGCCGGATCTCGACGCCGTCGCCGATCTCGCCGAGGAGTTCTTCGAGGATGCGGCGGCGTTCGGTGGGGTTGCGGGCGGAGGTGGCGTTGTAGGCGTCGGTGAGGTCCATGGCGTGCAGGCTGTTCTCGGTCAGTTCGGGGTCGTCGGCGATGTAGAGGTCGCCGGCGAGCATCCGGTCGCGCATGGTGCGGGTGTCGCTGCTCATGCGTACGATCGTACACATCATGTGTACGCTCGTACATAGCGTCTGGGACAGAATGCTTCGGTGACTTTGCATGAGGATGAGTTGGCGGTCGACGAGTCCGTGATCCACGCGTTGTTGCGTGCCCAGCGTCCGGAATGGGCCGCACTGCCGCTGGCCAGGGCCGGTGCGGGCACCGAGAACACGATGTATCGGCTGGGTCCGGACCTGCTGATCCGCCTGCCGCGGACATCCGGCCGGGCCGCGCCGTTGCGCAAGGAGCAGCGGTGGCTGCCCCGGCTGGCGCCGCTGCTGCCGTGTGCGATCCCGGCGCCGGTGTACGCGGGGACCCCGGCGCCGGAGTTCCCGTCCGCATGGGCGGTGTACCGGTGGCTGGACGGGGCCGAGGCGTCACCGGACAGCGTTCGGGACTGGGTGACGTTCGGCACCGATCTGGCCGGATTCGTGCGGGTGCTGCACGGCATCGACCTGATGGGGGCGCGGCGGGCCGGGGAGTACAGCTGGTATCGCGGTGGCAGCCTGCGCGACTGCGACGGCTGGGTGAGCACGGCGCTGGCGGACTGCCGGAGACTCGCCGGGGACGGGCTCGACGTGGACACGCTGCAGTCGTACTGGCGGGCCGGGCTGGCGCTGCCGGACCCGCCGACCGCTCACGTGTGGATGCATGCCGATCTCAAGCCGACGAACCTGCTGGTGGGGGAGTCGGGACGGCTGCGGGCGGTGATCGACTGGGGCAGTCTCACGGTCGGGTGGCCGGACGCCGAGCATGCGGCGGTGTGGGATCTGCCGGCGGGGGCGCGTCACGCGTACTGGAACGGGGTGGATCTGGACGACGCCACCTGGACGCGCGCTCGCGCCTGGGCCGTCGCGGTGGCCGCGAGCGGAGTCGCCGACTACTGGGACACGTATCCGGCGTTCGTGGCCGAATGCCGTGCCCGCCTGGCGAACATCCTTGCCGCCTAGAATCCTAGGATGGTTTAAGGGTGGTGCGGCAAGCCGCACCACAGAACCCATAAAGGACGGCTTCGCCGACAACCCAGGAGATCGAAGAGCGATCGGGCGGTACGCGAGGATGAGGTCGGCCCGTGCCACGCTCGCGTTCCTCAGATGCTGGTGCGTCCGTTCGCAGCGCCGGCGGGACAGCACCTACGACCGGCCGGGACCGCGCGGCCGGCTGGACCGTGCCGGAACAGCGCCGACGGCCAGCCGAAGACGACCGCGAGAATCGCCACAGTCTCGCGGGTACGCCGGCGGGTGACAGAAGACCGAGGCCGGGCGGGCCGTGTTCGTCTCGAGCAGGGTTCGGGGTTGACCTTGTCACGATGACAGGGTTTTGACTGGGGGCATGGTTGAGGGGTTGAACGCTGAGGTGTCGTCGGTGCGGTTGCGGGCGGTGATGGCTGCGGGGACGAGTGCGGATCCGGGGCTGTTGGAGGTGCTGGTGGCGCGGTGCGCGGTGGAGCCGGACTTCTTCGTCCGGGACATGCTGACGTGGGCGCTGACGCGGCTGCCGGCGGAGATCACGGTGCCGCGGTTGCGGGTTGAGCTGGGTTCGGAGTCGGCGCAGGCGCGTGGTCAGGCGTTGCACACGCTGTCGAAGATCGGTGACCGGAGTGTGTATGAGGCTGTCGGCCCGCGGTTGCTGCACGACGGCGACGACGAGGTGGCGCGGACGGCGTGGCGTACCGCGGTGGCGTTGGCGCCGGAGTCGGAGCGGGCGGCGCTGGCGCGGGAGCTGGCGGTGGAGTTGGGCCGGGGTGACCGGGCTCGGCGGTTGAGTCTGAGCCGGGCGCTGGTCGGGCTCGGGGAGGTGATCGAGCCGGTGCTGGCGGGGGCGCGGGAGAGTGCGGATCCGGCGGTGCGCGAGCATGCGGCGGCGACGGAGGTGTTGTTGCGGGATCCGGAGGCCGGGTTCGACGCGGCGGTGCATGAGGCGAGCCGGATGGTGGCGTTGGGGCCGGGGGTTCCGGGTGCTGATCGGTGAGGTGGCGCGGCGTTCGGGGGTGAGTTCCCGGATGCTGCGCCACTACGAGTCGCTGGGGTTGGTGCGGCCGACCGGGCGGACGGTGGGTGGCTATCGGGAGTATCGGCCGGAGGATATTCGGCGGATCTTCCAGGTGGAGGCGTTGCGGTCGCTGGGGTTGTCGTTGCGGCAGGTCGGGCAGGCGTTGGAGGATCCGGGGTTCGAGCCGGCGGCGCTGATCGGTGAGTTGATCCGGTGGACGCAGGATCGGCTGCGCCGTGAGCAGGAGTTGTTGGAGCGGTTGCGGGCGGTGGACGCGTCGGGTCCGGCCGGGTGGCCGGAGGTGTTGCGGATCGTGGAGTTGTTGCACGGTTTGGGGTCGGCGGATGCGGGGCGGCGGCAGCAGGCGGTGCTGTCCGGTGATGATGTGCCGGTTCCGGTGGAGGTGTTGGCGGGGGCGGTGCTGGCCGAGGCGGATCCGATCGTGGCGGGTGCGTTGCGGTGGGCGCTGGCGCGGGCCGGTGGTGACGGGGTGGCGGAGTTGGCGGCGGGGGTGGTGTCGCCGGATGCGGCGGTGCGGCGGCGGGCGGTGGTGGCGCTCGGTGAGATGCCCGGTGACGAGGTGTTGGCGGTGCTGGCGGATGCGCTGGGTGATGCGGAGATGTCGGTGCGGGGGCCGGCGGCTCTGGCTCTCGGGGCGCGGGGTGTGGTCGGTGCGGTGCCGGTGCTGGTCGGAATGGTGGTCGCCGGTGTGAACGACGTCGAGGCGTCCGAGGTGCTGGGCCGGTTGGCGCTGGATGAGGGCCGCGCGAAGCGGATCATGGGGGCGCTGGCCGGTGAGCTGGCCGCGCATGCGCAGGATCCGCCGGTGCGGATCCGGCTGGTTCAGGCGCTGGCGGAGATGCCGGGAACCGTTGCCGAGGGTCTGCTGGAGGAGTTGGCGGGTGACGGCGACCGGATGGTGGCGATGTTCGCCGAGACGTTGCTGCGGCGGTCGAGCTAGCGGGAGGCGCGGCGCTGTTACCGCGCTGGCCTGGTGCGAGAGACGCGCGCTGCTGTGGCGGGAGGCGCGGCGCTGTTACCGCGCTGGGCTGGTGCGAGAGACGCGCGCTGCTGTGGCGGCCGGGTTCCCGGGAGGCGCGCGGTCGGGGCTGTCGACCGGCTGGGTCAGGTTCGCTGGTGGGTGTGGGCCGGGGTGGGTGCGGTGGTGCGGTTCTGGGGGATGGCGAGGGCGACGAGCATGAGGGCGCCGGTGACCGGGAGCAGGTTGAGGTCGGCGGCGGAGAGCAGGACGGCGGCCAGTAGCAGGGCGGGGCTCCACCAGGGCAGGCGGCCGGTGCGGGTGGCGAGGGCGGCGAAGATGACGATGCCGATGAAGAACAGTTGCGGGCCGAGGTCGTAGACGGCGAGTTGGATGCCGGGCAGGTCGGAGAAGCCCTGTTGCAGGCGGCTCATGTCGGCGCGGTCGTCGGCGATCGCGGCGGTGATCATGTCTGCGGTGAATTGGACGGTGGAGGCGGCCAGGCCGAGCAGGGTGACGGCGGTGGTGGTCTCGCGTAGTGGGCCGGGGCGGGCGTGGGCGCGCAGGTGCAGGGTGACGGGGATGAACAGGAGCATGCCGGCGAGGCCGAAGAGGTGGGCGAGTTGCCAGTCGAGGCCGGGGCCGTACTGGTCGTCGAGTTTGCCGATGATGCGGGTGATTCCGTAGGCGGCGACGGCGAGGGGACCGAGGATGAGGGCGGCGCGGGTCATATCGACGATCCTTGTGCCGGGTGGCCCTGGTGCGCCTCCGGGTGGGGACCCGGAGAGTTCCCGGATGCGGTGTCCCTTAGAGGGTCAGGAAGGTGGGTGGGTCGTGGCGTAGGAAGTCGTGGTGGGAGATGTCCCAGCCGTAGGCGCCGGCGCGGGCGAAGAGGAGTAGGTCGCCGGTGCGCAGGCGGGTGACGTGCTGGTTGCGGGTGAGTACGTCGCGGGGGGTGCAGAGTTCGCCGACGGCGTCGATGTGGGTGTCGGTGATTTCGAGGCGGGGGTACGGGTGGGGCCAGTCGTCGATGGGCAGGACGGTGAAGGGGTGGCTGTAGCCCCAGGCGGCGGGGAGGCGGAAGTGGTGGGTGCCGCCGCGCAGGACGGCGAAGGTGCGGCCGTGGGTGGTTTTGAGGTCGAGGACTTCGGTGGCGTAGGTGCCGGCGTCGGCGGTGAGGTAGCGGCCGGGTTCGAGGATGAGTTCGAGGTTGTCGGGGATGTGTACTGACGACAGTGGGGTGAGGTCGATGGAGGTGTCGGTGAGGTAGTCGACGCCGAGGCCGCCTCCGGCGTTGACGACGTGCAGGTTCAGCGCGTACGTCCGGGCGGTTTGCTGGGCCCAGGTGATCGCTTCGGTGAGGAAGGCGGCGTGGGCGGGTCCGTCGAGGTTGTTGGAGACGGCGTGCAGGTGGAAGCCGGTGACGCGGAGGCCGTCGGGTAGGTCGGCCAGGACGGTGGGCAGCTGGGTTTCGTCGATGCCGAACGGGGTGGGGGTGCCGGTCATGGTGTGGCTTCCGGCCGGGGCGGTGGTGGTGCGGTTGATGCGCAGGCAGATGTCGCCGCGGTAGCCGAGGGCGGCGAGGCGGCGTAGTTCGTGGGGGCTTTCGACGTTGAGTTGGGCGCCGGCGGTGATGGCGGCGGCGAGTTCGGTGTCGGTTTTGGCGGGGCCGCCGAAGGCGATGCGGCGGGCTCCGGCTTGGAGGGCGAGTCGCAGTTCGCCGCCGGAGGCGACTTCCACGCCGTCGCAGAGTGTGGCGAGGGTACGGACGACGTCGGGGTGTCCGTTGGCTTTCATCGCGTAGAGCAGGGTGGTGCCGGTGGGCAGGGCGGCGCGCAGGGTGGTGGCGCGTTGGTGCAGGGTGCGGGTGTCGTAGAGGTAGGCGCAGCGGGGGGTGGGCAGGCGGTGCAGCAGGTCGGTGTGGTCAGTCATGGAGGGGGTTCTTCACGGGGATGTGGATGTCGCCGGTGCCGGCGAGGCGCATGCGGACGAGGGCTTTGTGGGGGACGGTGGGGGCGGTGAGCCAGGTGTGGTCGGCGGTGGCGTGGGGGTGGGCGCCGAGGGTGTGGTAGGTGTCGTCGATGACGGTGCGGATGAGTTGCCAGGCGTGGGTTTCGTCGAGGTGGTGGGTTTCGGTGAGGCGGATGACGAGTTCGCCGAGGTGGGCTTGCAGGGCGGTGTAGCCGAGTTTGGCGCGCAGGGTTTCGGTGTCGTCGGTGGTGATGACGCTGCCGGGCCACAGGTCGACGGTGTGGCCGGTTTGGGTGAGGCGGCCGGGGTGCAGGCGGAGTCCGGCGAAGTCGCGCAGGGCGAGTCGGTGGGGGTGGCCGTTGATGAAGGTGGGCAGGCAGTTCTGCAGGTGGGCTTCGAGGGCGATGCCGTGGGTGGCGAGCCGGAGCAGGGGTGGCAGTAGTAGTCGGGTGTAGTCGGTGAGCCAGGTGGCGGGGTTGCCGCCGGCGGTGTCGACGAGGCCGGCGAGGACGGTGGTGCCGGTGTTGGGGTCGTGGGCGGGCAGGGCGCCGCCGGGTATGGCGTGTTCGCCGGGGTGTAGGCGTCCGGTGAGGCCGGTGCGGGCGATGGCGGACAGGTCGCGTCCGGTTCCGGCGGGGACGGCGGCGCCGGCGGGTTCGGTCAGTAGCAGGATGCGGTGGCCGTCGGGGTCGTCGTCGAGGAGTCGTTGTAGCAGGTGGGAGAGGGTGGGGCCGTTGCGGGTGGCGGCGACGCTGATGCTGCGGCGGGTGGAGGTGACCTGGATGTCGAGGCTGAGTTTGAGGTAGTGGCCGCCGGGCAGCAGCAGGGTGCGCAGGGCGGCGGTGGGGATGGCGTCGAGGTGGCCGTCGAGGCGTTGCAGGGTGCCGTCGGTGAACAGGTCGGTGTAGCGGGTCAGGACGGTGTCGTGTTGCCAGGCGTGGAGGGGCTGCAGGCGGTAGCCGGGTGGGGGTTGTGGTAGGTCGGCGTGGTGGGTGTGCAGCCAGGTGCCGAGGTCGTCGCCGAGGTGGGCGTGGTCTCGGACGGCGATGAAGCGGATCGGGGTGTGGCCGGCTTCGAGGTCGTGGGCGAGGACGTCGCTGGTGTCCCAGCCGAGGCGGGTGCGGCCGCAGGGGTGCAGGTTGTGGCCGGCGACGGCGAGGCGTTCGAGGGCGACGGCGGTGGTGTCGGGGTCGGCGCCGTTGGGGATGGTGGCGTCGTGGCGGGCCAGGGCGAGGGCCAGGTTGATGACGGCGTTGCGGATCTCGCGGGTGAAGGTGCCGGTGGTGTCGATGCCGGTGAGCAGGTCGGCGGGGTCGGCGATGCCGGCGTGGGGGTATTCGGTGCGGTTGAAGGCGTGGGTGCGGCCGCCGGCTGTCGGTGGGGTGAGGTTTTCGCGGACGAGGGCGGCGCGCAGGCGGCGGCCGACGGTGTCGGCGGCGTGTGGCAGGTTGTTGAGGAAGCCGTTGACGAGGTGGGGTGCGTGGACGGTGAGGGCGGCTTCGGTGTGGGCGGCGGCGGCGGCGAGGCGGCCGTTGGTGAGGCTGCGGATCATCGGGTGTCCTTCCGCGGGTGGCTCATGCGTACGCCGCCATGGGGTTGGGCAGGTGGGTCCATCGGTCGTGCAGGGGGTCGGGGGCCAGGCGCATGGCGGTGGTGGCTTTGACCGGGAGTGGGTCGGTGCGCAGGGCGGGGTCGGCGTGGTGCAGGGCGGTGGCGAGCAGTCGCCAGAGCCGGGCGGGGTCGGCGTGGCGGTGGGTGGCGAGGGCGGTGATGGTTTGCCGGGCGACGGTGGCGAGGGCGGCGGCGGCGAGTTTGGTGCGTAGTTCGGTGGGGTCGTCGGTGGGCAGGTCGCCGTGCAGGTCGGGGACGTCGTGGCCGGTGGCGGTGAGGCGGTGGGGGTGGACGCGGATGCCGCCGAGGTCGCGGTAGACGGTGCGGATGGGGCGGCCGTGGTCGAGGACGATGAGGGTGTTCTGGCCGTGGGCTTCCAGGGCGATGCCGCGGTCGAGGACGGTGGCCAGGGGGGCGAACAGGACGGTGCCGAGGTCTTGCATGAATGTGTACGGGTTGTCGATGCGGGCGAGCAGGGCGGGGGTGGCGGCGAGGACGCCGAGGGGGATGGCGCCCGGTGGGGTGGGTTGGCGGAGGAGGTGGGACAGGCGCCGGTCGGGGCCGTGTTCGGTGATGACGGCGCCGGCGGCGGTTTCGGTGAGTACGTCGATCGGCAGGTCGGCGGTGATGGTGCGCAGCAGGTGTGACAGGCGGGGGCCGTTGTGGACGGCGGCGGGGGAGACGGTGCGTACGGCGGAGGTCATCTGGATGTCGACGGCGGTTTTGATGTGTGGGCCGCCGTCGATGGGGGCGACGGTGCGCAGGGACATCAGTGGCCGGACGGGGGTGGTGGGGCCGTCGTCGGTGAGCCACGGGTAGTCGTCGAGCAGGCGGGTGGCTTGCCAGGGGTGGGCGTAGAGGATGGGTGGGGCGGTGCCGTACCAGCGGTCGGTGGGTACGCGCAGGCGGCGCAGGGTGAAGGTGGGCTGGTGTTCGGGGGCGTAGGCGAGTTGGTCGGCGACGGTCATGCCGGTGCGGGTGCGGCAGCAGGGGTGCAGGGGGTGGCCGTCGATGAGTAGTTGTTCGAGGCGGCCGGGTTCGGCCGGGTGGGGTATCTGCCGGGGGGTGGGGTTGGCGGCGCGGGCGAGGGCGAGGTTGGCGACGCTGTTGGCGATTTCGGCGGTGAGGGTGGTGGCGGGCCAGAGCAGGGCGGTGAGGGTGGCCGGGTCGGTGATGGGGGTGTGGCCGGCGTGGACGGTCAGGCCGGGGGCGGGTTCGGTGAAGGCGGTGGCGGCGGTGGTGGGGTAGGTGACGGTGGTGTGGGTGAAGCGGGTGTGGGTGTGGCCGTCGTGGTGGTGGCGGGTGAGCAGGCCGGGTAGTGGTTCGTGTTCGAGGGCGAGCAGTAGCCGGGCGAGGACGGCGGCGTGGGCGCCGGGCAGGGCGGTGTCGTAGGCGTCGAGCAGGCTGGGGTGGGTGGCGGCGAGTTGGGCTCGGGTGCCGGCGGGGTCGGCGGTGGGGTGCGGCACTCCACCATTGTCATGCTCTGGTGTGTGGGTGTCTGCGGGGGACGATCGTCAGCGGTGGTGGTCACATCGGGGTTCGGTCGGTGTGTTTCCCCCACGCCACGAATCCGATAAATTCTCGTATTCATTGGTGAGGGGGAGTGTCGTGGACGTCGACGTCATCGTGGTGGGTGCCGGCCTGGCCGGTCTGGCGGCCGCGCACGAGCTCACCACCAGAGGCAGACGGGTGGCGCTGGTCGATCAGGAGAACCCGGCCAACCTGGGCGGGCAGGCGTGGTGGTCGTTCGGCGGGCTGTTCTTCGTCGGCAGCCCCGAGCAGCGGCGGGCCCGCATCGCCGACAGCGTCGAACTGGCTTGGCAGGACTGGTCGCACAGTGCGGGTTTCGACCGGCTCGGTCCCGGCGCCGAGGACGAGTGGGCGGTCAAGTGGGCGCGGGCGTACGTCGAGTTCGCCGCCGGGGAGAAACGGTCCTGGCTGTCCGGGATGGGGCTGAGCTGGCTGCCGTTCGCCGGCTGGGCCGAACGCGGTGACCTGCGCGCCGACGGGCACGGCAACTCGGTGCCCCGGTTCCACATCACCTGGGGCACCGGCACCGGGGTGGTCGCCCCGTTCGCCGCGTCGGCGCAGGACGCGGCCCGCGCAGGCCTGCTGCGGTTTCATCACCGGCACCGCGTCGACGAGCTGATCGTGGAGGGCGGCACGGTCACCGGGGTGCGCGGGGTGCTGCTGGCCGACGACGACGCCGCCCGCGGGGTGGCGTCCAACCGTGACGTGGCCGGCGACTTCGAACTGCGCGCCCAGGCGGTGATCGTCACGACCGGCGGGATCGGCGCCAACCACGACCTGGTGCGCCAGTACTGGCCGGCCCGGCTGGGCACCCCACCGCAGCACATGATCACGGGGGTGCCGGCCTACGTCGACGGGCGCATGCTGGGCATCGCCGAGACCGCCGGGGTACGGCTGGTCAACCGTGACCGGATGTGGCACTACGTCGAAGGTGTCCGCAACTGGAACCCGATCTGGCCCGGTCACGGCATCCGCATCCTGTCCGCGCCGTCACCGATGTGGTTCGACGCCGTCGGCCGCCGGCTGCCCGCCCCCTGCTTCCCCAGCTACGACACCCTGGGCACGCTCAAGTATCTGCGGTCGACCGGGTACGACCACTCGTGGTTCGTGCTGTCGCAGCGGATCATCGAGAAGGAGTTCGCGCTGTCGGGGTCCGAACAGAACCCGGACCTCACCGCCGGCGACCGGCGCGGCTTCCTCAGGCAGCGCATCCTCGGCAAGGGCGCGCCCGCCCCGGTCGAGGCGTTCAAACAGCACGGTGAGGACTTCGTGGTCGCCGGTACCCTCGACGAGCTGGTCGCCGGGATGAACGAGCTCACCGAGACGCCGCTGCTGGACGTGGCCGTGCTGCGCGCCCAGATCGAGGCCCGCGACGCGCAGGTCGCCAACAAGGTCAGCAAGGACGCGCAGGTGCAGGGCATCCACAACTCGCGCCGCTACCTCGGCGACAGGATCGGGCGTACGTCGGCGCCGCACCGCATCCTCGACCCCGCCGCCGGGCCGCTGATCGGCGTGAAACTGCACGTCCTGACCCGCAAGACCCTCGGCGGCATCCAGACCGACCTGGACTCGCGGGCGCTCGGCGTGGACGGGACCCCGGTCGGCGGCCTGTACGCGGCGGGGGAGGTCGCCGGGTTCGGTGGCGGCGGCGTGCACGGCTACAACGCGCTGGAAGGCACCTTCCTCGGCGGTTGCCTGTTCTCCGGCCGCGCCGCCGGGCGGCACGCCGCCGCCGGCCTGTAGAACCCGCCTTTGAGTGCCCGGCCTCGACCCGTAGGCCGCCGCCGGGCTGCCCGGCCTCGACCCGTACGCCGAGGCTGGGCGCTAAAGGGCCAGCAGTTCGGCTTCGACGCGCGGGTCGAGGCCGGGCGGGGGCCGGTCGTCGCGTTGCGGGGCGCCGCCCGGCAGGGTTCGCAGCCACGCCCACGTGTCGGCGACCGTGTCGCGGACCGGGCGGCAGGACAGGCCGGCGGCGAGAGCCTTGCCGGCGTCGCCCTGGTGCATGAACGCGTACCCGGTCTGCGGGGTCAGCCAGATCGGCAGCTGCGTCCACGGTTCGACACCGGCGGCCGTGATCCGCTCGCCCGGCAGCCACCGCAGGTCGGCGTGGCCGCCGGTCACCTCGTTGGCGACGTCCAGCAGCTCACCCATGGTGGTGTGGCCGGGCGGGCTGACCACGTTGAACGGACCGTGTGCTCCGGCGGCATCGAGCAGGAACGCGGCCAGGTCACGCACGTCGATGTACTGCAACGGCAGATCCTTCGGGCCGGGCGCCAGCGTCGGCCCGCCGGTGTGCAGCCGGTTGAGCCACCACGGCAGCCGGCCGATGTCCTCGTACGGGCCGAGGATCAGCCCGGCGCGGGCCAGCAGCACCGGACCGTCGAACGCGGCGGTCGCCTGCTCGCCGCGCAGCTTGTCACCGGCGTAGCCGGGGTCGTCGAGGTCGGCCAGCGGGGAGTCCTCGGCCAGCGGTGGACGGTCGAGATCCCACCGGTAGACCGAGCGGCTGGAGACGTACACGAAAGCGGCCGCCCGGCCGGACAGCAGCGCGGCGGCCGCGCCCACCGCCGTCGCATCGGCCGACCAGGTGTCGACGACCGTGTCCCACGTGCCGTCGCGCAGCGCGTCCAGCCCGCCGGGGGCCAGCCGGTCACCGACCAGCGTGTTGACCCCGGCCACCGGATCGCGGCGGCCGCGGTTGAACACGGTCACGTCATGGCCGCGGGCCACCGCCAGCTCGGCGACGGCCCGCCCCACGAAACCACTTCCGCCCAGAACCAGAATCCGCATGCCGGCGAGCCTGCCCCAGTGAACGCCGACACGCCCAACAGCGTCTGCCGACAGCAGACGCGGTCAGTCGACGGCCAGGAACGTCTCGATCGCCTCCACCACCAGGGCGTGGTCGTCGGCCTGCGGCAGCCCGGACACGGTCACCACCCCGATTACCCCGGCGTTCGGGAGCCGCACCGGGAACGCGCCACCGTGCGCGGCATACCGTGCCGGGTCCACGCCCTGCGAGGCGTCCAGCTGGCGGCCCTTCGCGGCGAGACGGCGGCCCACCAGGTAGGAGGAGGCGCCGAACCGGTAGACGACGCGCACCTTGCGCTCGATCCAGGCGTCGTTGTCGGCGCTCGAACCGGGCAGTCCGGCATGGAACAGCTGCTGCCGGCCGCGGCGGATGTCGACGGCCACCGGCAGCCGCCGCTCGGTGGCCAGGTTCACCAGCAGACAGCCCAGCGCCCAGGCGTCGGCCTCGGTGAAAGCCGGGAACGTCAGCCGCAGTTCCTGCTCCTCGACGGATCTGATCAACTGGTCCAGATCATCACTCATGCCGCCCATTGTGTCGGCCCAGCCCTGCCGCCGGCGCGGGCACCCCAGGCTGCTCAGCTCTGCGGCCGGTGCGGTCACCCCGGGCCATTTCAGCTCTGCTGCCACTGCAGGTATCCCAGGCGGGCGATCAGCGCCAGCACCACCACCAGCAGCACGATCCGCACGAACCCGGCGCCGCGGCGCAGGGCCATCCGCGCGCCGATCACCGAACCGATCACGTTGCACACCGCCATGCCCAGCCCCAGTTTCCACGCCACGTGCCCGGTCGCGGCGAACACCACCAGCGCGCCCAGGTTCGTCGCCGTGTTCACGATCTTCGCCATGGCGGAGCCGTGCACGAAATCGGCGCCGACGATCGTGGTGAACGCCAGCACCAGAAACGTGCCGGTGCCCGGCCCGATCAGCCCGTCGTAGGCGGCGATGCCGCCCCCGGCCACGGCCACCGCGACACCCCGGCGCCAGGGCGTGCGTTTGCGCGGCTGCTCCACCAGGCCCATCTGCGGGCGTACGGTGACGAACACCGCCACCGCCACCAGCACCCCGATGATCACCGGCCGGAACGCCGACGCCGGGATCTGCCCGGCCAGCAGCGCCCCGCAGCCGGAACAGATCAGCGCCAGCCCGGCCGACGGGCCCGCCACCCGCCAGTCGATCTTCGTGCGGCGTGCGTAGGTGACCGCCGCCGTGCTCGTGCCGCAGATCGCCGTCAACTTGTTCGTGCCCAGCGCCGTCGCCGTCGGCAGGTGCGGCGCCGCCAGCATCAGCGCCGGCAACAACAGCAGGCCACCGCCGC
The DNA here is from genome assembly GCF_040656595.1 of Actinoplanes sp. NPDC049802. Taxonomy (NCBI): domain Bacteria; kingdom Bacillati; phylum Actinomycetota; class Actinomycetes; order Micromonosporales; family Micromonosporaceae; genus Actinoplanes; species Actinoplanes sp. NPDC049802. The sequence goes on along the minus strand of NZ_JBFAMR010000031.1, from coordinate 67,193 downwards.
CGACCACCGCGTCCACCCAGCCGGCCGCCGCGGCCGCCACCAGCAGCGTGGCGATCACCGGCGGCCCCGCTGCTTCTGCAGCCAGATCCCGAACGCCGCCCCCGCGATGAACAACAACGCGAGACACAACAGTGCCTTGATAAACATCCCACACACCCCGTTGGCTAGGGTCGGCTGGTGCGCCTGGCCACCTTCAACCTGCTGCACGGCAGATCACTGTCCGACGGCACCGTACACGCCGGCCGGATCCGCGCCGCGATCGCCGACCTCGACGCCGACGTGCTCGGACTGCAGGAAGTGGACCGGGCCCAGCCCCGCTCCGGGCTGCTCGACCTGACCGCGCTGGCCGCCGACGCCCTCGACGCCACGACACACCGGTTCGCCGCCGCGGTCGTCGGCACACCCGGGCAGACGTGGCAGCCGTGGCACTCCGGCACCGACATCGCCCACCCCCAGTACGGGATCGCCCTGGTCTCGCGCTATCCGGTGCAACGGTGGCAGATCACCGAACTGCCCGGCGCGCCGGTGCGCTCGCCGGTGCTGACCGCCGGCGGGCTGATTCTGCTGCGTGACGAGCCGCGGGTGCTGCTGGCGGCCGTCGTCGAGACACCGGCCGGGGTGATGACTGTCGCCACCACGCATCTGTCGTTCGTACCCGGATGGAATGTGCGGCAGCTGCGCCACGCGGTGCGCGTGTTACGCGCCCTGCCCGCGCCGCGGGTCCTGCTCGGCGATCTGAACATGCCGGCCGGCCCGGTCCGCGCGTTCACCGGCTGGCGGCCGCTGGCCCGGGCCGCGACCTTCCCCAGCCCGGCGCCGAAGACCCAGCTCGACCATGTGCTCGCCGACCCGCGCGGGGCGTCCGCGCTCGGGCGTGTCGTGCAGGTGCGCACCCCACCGCAGCCGATCTCCGACCACCGTCCGCTGGTGGTGCGCCTCGACCGCCGCTGACATCCGGTGGGTCGCGCCGGGCGGGACGGTCTGTTTCGGTCAGCCTGGGGTAGCCGCCGCCGTGGGCGCGTCGATGACGGTGCGGTAGCGGACGAGGATCCGGTCGCTCCAGGTACGGCCGGCGAGTTCGACCCGGACGTGCGCGGTCGCGTCGTCGGTGATGGTGATGGTGCCGAACTGCCCGCAGCCGGGAAACGCTCCGTGGCTGTACGGGCCGCCCTTGACGCTGCCCGGCCGGTCGAGTGCCCCGGTCTGCAGTACCGGGAATCCCGCGGCGCCGGCCGTGCTGTAGTCGCTGTGGCTGCCGTCGTCGACAGCGAGCATGTGGGCGTCGCCGGACACCATGATCAGATTGTGGATGCGGGCGGTGGCGATGACGTCGGCGATCGTGCGCCGTTCGTCCGGGTAGCCGCCCCAGTGGTCGGCGCCGGCGGCCGGCGTGGCTATCCAGGGGTCCGGGTTGATCCAGACCACGACGGCGTGGCTGACCGAGGCGGATGTCAGTTCCTGCCGCAGCCAGGTGAGTTGCCGGGCGCCGAGCATGGTGGTGGCGGTGCGTTCGGAACGGTTGTCGGTCAGGATGAACCGGACACGGCCGACGGTGAACGCCTGATAGACGGCCCGTCCGGGTTCGGGCTGCGGGTAGTGCGGTACGTAGGTGGCGTATGCGGCGCGCGCGGCGGGGCGGGTGGGCGCGGTGGCGTCGGCGTTGTCGGGCCCGTAGTCGTGGTCGTCCCAGACGTACGCTATGGGAACCGAGCGGTAGAGGGCGGCTTGCGCCGGTGCGGTGAGCGTGCGCCGGTAGAGATCGCCGAACACCGTGACGTCGTTGCGGCGTGGACTGCCGTAGTGCAGGTCACCGGCGTTGATGTAGAGCAGCGGGCCGACGGCGCGGATGGCGTCGAAGACCGCGCCGTCGGAGCCGGTGCGGGCGCAGGAGGACACGGCGACGGTGAACGTGGCGGGGCCTGCCGGCATGGTGCGGAAACGGCCGTTGCCGCGGCTGTGGTCGGCGGTGCCGTCCACCTCGATGACGTAGCGGTGGTTCAGGTCCGGGGTGAGGCCGCTGACGTGGAGCCGGACGATGCCGTCGGCCCCGACCGCCTCGGCCGTGCTGAGGACCGGCGGGTCGGCGCGGCCGGTGGTCACGGTGAGGCGAGCGTGCCGGGCAGGCCGGACGATCTCGGCGACGACGGTCGCCGCGGTGGTGGTCACCGCACCGGTCCACACCCACCGGACCCGGTCGACGGGCAGGGCGGTCTGCGGTGACGCCGGTTGCCCCGCGCAGGACCAGCGGTGGTGGGCGCCCGAGGCGCCGACGCCGAGCGCGCCCAGCAGCATCACTGTGATGGACGCGGAGACGATCCGCCGTGCCAGGCGGGTCCGATGCCCGCGGCCGGCTGTGGTGCGGATCGACGGCTGTCCGGCAGGCGCCGGCGGGCACGGGCCGGTGCTCATGGCGTGCTCCGCCGAGGTGGGCGAGAAAGCACGCCTTCTGCTGCCCGGACGCCGGCCATGACACCCGCCCTTTCCTGCCTGGCCGTCCACCGCACCGGCGGCGGACGGCCGCAACGGCAGTCGAGGGACGCGGCGCCGGGATACCGATCGGCGCCAACGTCACCGTCACCCGATGGCGTCCGCGTCACCAGAGCCGAAGGTCCGGGATGTGCGGCTGCGCTCCGGCGACGGCTGCGGCCGGCCGCCACCGGATTCCTCCGGCGGCGCCGGGCGTGACAGCGCGTTTGGTGTGGTGCGCGGAGAGCGCTAACCTTCGTATACCCCCGGGGGTATATTTGGCGCTCGTCCCTGCGCAGCGCAAGCGCTACGGCCTGCCGCGCGGCCGCGCCCGACCCCACCGATCACCCCAGAAGGAGTTCGTTCGCCGTGAGTACCTCCGACATCCCGGCCCGCCCGGCCCGGCTCGATGCCGCAGCCCTGCGCGACTGGCTCGCCGAAGACGACAGGCTGCGCCTGCTCGACGTGCGCGAGCCCGCCGAGTTCGAAGCCGTTCACATTCCCGGCGCCTACAACGTTCCGCTGCATCTGCTGCGCGAGCATCGCGGCGAGCTGAGCCGGCATCTCGGCCAGGTGGTGCTCGTCTGCCGCTCCGGCATGCGCGCCGCGCAGGCGGAGGGGCTGCTGAACGGCGTCGGCATGTCCAACGTGCACGTCCTCGACGGCGGCATGCAGGCCTGGCAGGCCGCCGGCGGCACGGTCAATCGAGGGCGCGGCCGGTGGGACATCGAACGGCAGGTCCGCCTGGTCGCCGGCACGCTGGTGCTTGCCGGGGTGCTGGCCGGCCTGCTGGTGCCGGGAGCGCAGTGGTTCGCGGCGGCCATCGGCGCCGGGCTGGTGGCGGCGGCGTTGACCAACAGTTGCGTGATGGGCGCGATGCTGTCCCGGCTGCCGTTCAACCGGAGCGCGAGCTGCGACATCGAACGCGTCGTCGGCGAGCTGGCCGGCACCCGATGACAGCCTGAGCGGCCCTCCGGATTCCAACGACACCCCCGGGGGTATGACTTCCGGCTGGGCCGGCGAGGGAACGCGGCGCCACCCGGCGGCTGGCGACCGCCGCGGTGTGTGCGCTATCGTCGGCCCCAGATACCCCCGGGGGTATACGGAGATCGAAGGAGATCCACATGCGCGAGGTCGATCTGGCCACATTCGCCGTCCGCCACCGTGACGGCGCCGTCGTCATCGACGTCAGGGAACCGTCCGAGTACGCCACCGGGCACGTGCCGGGCGCCGAACCGATCCCGCTGGGCCGCGTCGCCGCCCGCGCCGGCGACCTGCCGCGTGGCGTGCCGGTGTACGTGATCTGCGCGACCGGCAACCGCAGCCTGAGGGCGGCCGACCTCCTGCACCGGGCGGGGGTCGACGCCTGGTCGGTCGCCGGTGGCACCGCCGCCTGGCAGCGCGCCGGCCACCCGATCACGCGCGGCCGCGCCGCCGCCTGACCCCGATCCGCCTCCGCCCTCCGCACGAAGGAGCCACACCGTGTTCCGTGTCCTGCCCATCGACACGCCGACCCTCGGCGACCGCAGCTACCTCGTCCACGACGGCGCGAGCGCGTTCGTCGTCGACCCGCAGCGCGACATCGACCGGATCCTCGGCCTCGCCGCCGCCGAGAAGGTGACGATCACGCACGTCTTCGAGACACACATCCACAACGACTACGTCACCGGCGGCTACGCCCTCGCGCGGGCCACCGGCGCCGCGTACCACGTCAACGCCGACGATCCGGTCACCTTCGACCGGGTCGCGGTACGCGACGGCGACGTGATCGCCGTCGGCGACACGCTGCTGGTACGTGTGCTGGCCACACCCGGGCACACCTTCACCCACCTGTCCTACGCGCTGGAGGCCGACGGGCACCCGGTGGCGGTCTTCTCCGGCGGCTCCCTGCTGTACGGGTCCGTCGGCCGGCCCGACCTGCTCGGCCCCGCACACACCCACGATCTGGTCCACCACCAGTACCGCTCGGCCCATCGGCTGGCCGGCGAGCTGCCCGAGACCGCGGGCGTCTACCCGACCCACGGCTTCGGCAGTTTCTGCTCCGCCACCCAGTCCGAAACCACCGCCTCGACCATCGGGGCCGAGAAGCACACCAACCCGGCGCTGACCCAGAGCGAGGACGACTTCGTCGACGCCCTGCTCGCCGGGCTGGACGCCTGGCCGGCCTACTACGCACACATGGGCCCGGCCAACAGCTCCGGTCCCGCCGCGCCCGATCTGAGCACACCGGAGTCGGCCGACGCCGAGCAGATCCGCAAACGGCTCGCCGCCGGCGAATGGGTCGTCGACCTGCGCAACCGGGTAGCCTTCGCCGCCGGGCATGTCGCCGGCACCCTCAACTTCGGATCCGACGGCAGCTTCGCCACCTACCTCGGCTGGCTCATTCCCTGGGGCACCCCGCTCACACTGCTCGCCGAAACCCCCGAACAGGTCACCGAGGCCCAACGCGAACTGGTCCGCATCGGCATCGACCGGCCCGCCGCCCACGCCACCGGCCATCCCGGCACGTGGGCCGGCGACCACGACCTCGCATCGTTCCCCCGCGCCACGTTCGCCGACCTCGCCCAGGTACGCCACCACCGGCTCGTCGTCATCCTCGACACCCGCCGCACCCTCGAAGCCGCTGAGGCGCGAATCGACGGCGCCGTGCACATCCCGCTGCACGAACTGCCCACCCGCCTCACCGAGATTCCCGCCGGCGAGGTGTGGGTGCACTGCGCCGGCGGATACCGCGCCTCCATCGCCGCGTCCCTGATAGCCGCCGCCGGCCGCCACGTCGTCGCCATCGACGACGACTTCGGCAACGCCGCCCCGGCGGGGCTGACCGTGCTCGCCTTATGACCACGGCACTCATCCTGACCGTGATCCTCGCCGTCGGCATCGGCGTCAGCCTCGGACTGCTCGGCGGCGGCGGATCCATCCTCGCCGTACCGTTGCTGGTGTACGTCGCCGGCCTGCCCGCCAAGGAGGCCATCGCCACCTCCCTGCTGGTCGTCGGCGCCACCAGCGCCGTCGGTGTCATCCCGCACGCCCGGGCCGGGCGGGTCCGGTGGCGTACCGGCCTGATCTTCGGGCTCGCCGGCATGACCGGCGCGTATGCCGGCGGGCGCGTCGCCGCGTACCTTCCCGGCGCGGTGCTTCTCACCGGCTTCGCGCTGATGATGCTCGCCACGGCCATCGCCATGATCCGCGGCCGGCGCTCGCGGCCGGACCGGCCCGTGCCGCACGAACTGCCGGTGCTGCGGGTGATCGCCGACGGCCTCGCGGTCGGGCTCGTCACCGGCCTGGTCGGCGCGGGCGGCGGTTTCCTCGTCGTGCCCGCCCTCGCCCTGCTCGGCGGCCTGCCCATGCCGGTCGCGGTAGGAACCTCGCTGCTGGTCATCGCCATGAAGTCGTTCGCCGGACTCGCCGGCTACCTGGCCGGCGTCCACATCGACTGGGGACTCGCGGCCGCCGTCACCACCGCCGCCATCGCCGGCAGCCTGCTCGGCGGCAAGCTCGCCGCCCGGATCCGCGAGGACCTGCTCCGCAAAGCGTTCGGCTGGTTCGTGCTCGGCATGGGGGCCGTCGTCCTCGCCCAGCAACTACCGGCCACGCTGTGGCACTCGCCGTGGCCGTGGGCCATGATCAGCGTCCTGGTCGTCGCGGCCACCGGCGTTCTCCTCGCCGTGCGGCACCACGGGCTCCGGGCGCCCGGGAACCGGCCACGGCCCAACGGCGAACACGTCAGCGGCAGCCACGCTCATTGAGACGACGCGTGGCGGTGACAATGCCGCCGCGGCCCGGCGCTCTCGTCGTTCGCCGACCACGCACGTCCGCTCCCCACGATCACGGTCGCCGGCGTAGTCCACGGCTGGACCCGAGCCGAGACCTTCTCCCGCCTCCTCCCGAGGCCCGGATGCCGCACGTAGGGCTCTGCGTGGTCGCCGCAGTGTCGTAGCAGTGCCGGGGCACAGCCGGTGCGTGGTGCGCGCCCACCCGGCAGGGGCGAGCGATTCGGCCAGCAGGGTCAACGGATCGTGCTGGTCCGCCCGAAAAGTATCGGTGAGCCTGGAGACCCGGGTCCGGCGACGTAGCCCCCGAGCCGGGCTCGAGCGCCGGCGGATCGCATGCCGTGCCGGACATCCGCCCCCGTGGCGACCTCCGGCACAGCCCGCGGACCGTCAGGCAACGCCGGGAACGGGCCCGCCGAAGCCGGGTGCGGTCCGGTCCTTGAGCTGGGTCTCGGCGGTGGCCGCGCGGCGGCGCAGCCGTGTCGCCTCGGTGACCAGGACGCTCGCGCCGTGGTCGGTGAGCCGGTAGTAGCGGCGCAACCGGCCCTCGACGGCCTCCTCCCGCTCCACCTCGATCAAACCCTGCTCGGCGAGCCGGTCCAGCGCCCCGTACAGAGTGCCGGGACGCAGTTTGACCTCGCCGTCGGACAGGCTCAGCACCGACTGGACGATGCCGTAACCGTGCAACGGACGCGCCGCCAGCGCGGTCAGGATCAGAAACGTCGGCTCCTGCATCAGCTCGCCACCTCCCGCACCGGATGCCGGGCCGGGCCGGGGCGGGTGGCGGCCAGGGCGACGGTCACCGCGGTCAGCAGCAGGCCGGCCACGATCAGGCCGAGATTCACCCACAGCGGGCCGTACGACCAGAACCGGGACGGCTCGAGCACGCTGTGGACGGTGAACCCGTGGTCCGGGTGCTGGAACCCGGCGACCGTGTTGTCGTGGAGCGCCCACGTCGGCGCGGCCAGCACCACCAGCGCGGCGGCCCCCGTGAGCGACGCCGGGCGGGAGCGGCGCTGGGCGACCGCGGCCGCGATCAGCCAGCCGGCGAGGGCGCCCAGCAGCAGGCCCAGCGCGGTCAACGGCCGCCAGGCGCCGTTGTCGAGAGCCCGGACCGTGGTGAACGCGGTGGCGTGATCGTCGCCGACCAGCACGTCGACCCGCAGGTGCAGGCCGTCACGGACCAGGTCGAGGTCGGGGGAGGGAAACGGTACCTCTGCGGGCCGCCAGCCGTCGGCGGCGAGCCGGGCACGGGCCTGGGTGACGTCCCAGGTGGTGATGCTGGTGATGGTGAACACCTCCGGGCCGGAGATCGGGCCACCGCCGACGGTGTGCACGGTGATGTCGGCGCTCGCCTGCCCGGCGGCCACCCGGTGGATCGCCGCGGCCTCGCCGTGACCGGGCAGCGGGGTGTAGGTCTGCACCGCCGCCCACGAGCCGGCCGCCGCGCCGACCGCGCTGCCGGCGAGCAGGGCCAGGACGGCGGCGACCCGGGCGAGCGGGCGGCCGGCGGGCAGCCGGAACCGTTGCCGCGCCCCGCTGGCGACCAGGTGCCAGGCTTCGGCCGGGCGGGGCCGCCGCCGGCCGGGCTCGGCCATCTCCAGCAGGGTGGTGACGATCTCGGCGCCGTGGCGGCGCCGGTACGGGCGCGGATAGGCGCGCAGCAGCCGCCGGTAGTGGCGCTCCAGGGTGGGATCGGCCCGCGGCCAGTCGGAAGTGGACATACCGAAGAAGCTACGGCCGACGGCATATGACGTCAACCGTACTATGCGAATTGTGGTTGCGGGCGGCCGCGGCAGCGGGCAGGGTGGAACCCGGACCACCGTTGTCGAGAACCGGGAGCGCACCAGCGCGATGTGAGAGACAGCCCGACCCCCACGCACCCGTCGGCGCACTCTCCCCTGGAGTCGATCTTGCAACCGTCCGCGCATCTCAAAGCCGTCCGGCTGGGCCACGCCCACGACGGTGACCTGCTCTTCTCCGGCCTCGACCTGGTGCTGCGCCCCGGCGACCGGATCGGCGTCGTCGGGCCGAACGGGGCCGGCAAGACCACCCTGTTGCGGGTGCTGGCCGGCGAGCTCACCCCCACCGAAGGGCACCTCAGCCTCGCGGCGGGCACGCGCGTCGCGTACGTCCCGCAGAGGATGCCGGACCCCGGCGGACGTGTCGGCGCCTTCCTCACCGCGGGCCTCGGCGAGCTCGCGCAGGTCACCGCCCAGCTGCGTGAGCTGGAGAAACGGCTGGCCGAAGGCCAGGACGCCCTGCCGGAGTACGCGGCCGCCCAGGAACGCTGGACCGCCCTGGAAGGCTGGCGGGCCGAGAACCGGCTCACCGAGATCCGCCAGCGCCTGGACATCGACCACCTCGACGACGACCTGCCGCTGCGGGCGGTCAGCGGCGGCGAACAGGCCCGGCTCATGCTGGCCCGCGCCCTGCTGGACCGGCCCGGCCTGCTGCTGCTCGACGAGCCGACCAACCACCTCGACGCCGAGGGCGCCGCCTGGCTGCGCCGATGGCTGCGCGACTTCGAGGGCGGGGTGCTGGCGGTCAGCCACGACCGGGCGTTCCTCGACGAGGTGGTCACCCGGATCATCGAGCTCGACGGCATCGACGAGCAGCCACAGGACTATCCGGGCGGCGGCTACACCGCCTACCGCGCCGAGAAACAGCGCCGCTGGGAGAAACTGCTGCTCGACTACGAGGCGCAGGAGAAGGACCGGATCCGGTGGGAAACCGACATCGAGAAGACCAAGGGGTACGCGCGGGGCGTCGAGCTGACCACCCCGGCCAGCGCCGCCGCCCCGCACATCAGGCGGGTCGCCCGGCTGGTCGCCCGCAAGGCCAAGGTCCGGGAGCGCCGCCTGCGCCGGCAGATGGCGTCGGTGAAATGGATCGCGCGGCCGCGTACCCGGCCGCCGCTGACGCTCGCGTTCCCGGGCGACGACGGTGACCCGGGCGAGATCGTCCTCAAGATCCGCGACCTGACCGTCACCCACGGTGACCGGGTGGTGCTGCGCGACGTCGACGCCGACGTCACCCGCGGCGACCGCATCGTGATCACCGGCCGTAACGGGTCGGGCAAGACGACCCTGCTGCGCGCCGTCGCCGACCGCCACCCGGACGTGGCGGTGCTGCCGCAGACCGACGACGGGCTGCGCGGCGCCGGCACGGTCATGGAGTTCTTCCGCGCCCGGGTGCCGGTCTACATCGACGACGCCGAGAAACTGCTCGCCGGGCACCAGTTCGACGCCGGCCAGTGGGACACCCTGATCCGGGACCTGTCGGCGGGGGAGCTGCGCCGGCTGCTGCTGGCCGTGCTGGTCAACAGCCCGTCACGGATCCTGCTGCTCGACGAGCCGACCAACTTCCTCGACTTCGCCGCCCTCGACGTCATCGAGGAGGCCCTACGCCGCTACCGGGGCACGCTGCTGATCGTCAGCCACGACCGGTACTTCGCCGATGCCGTCGGTCACACCCGCCACTGGCATGTCGCGGACGGCCGGGTGATCGAGAACTGAGACGATGAGGGGCATGTCGCTGCAGCCCCACCCGGGCCGGAACCCCGTCATCGGCACGGCCGCGGAGCAGTTCACCGAGGCCTGGCTGACCAACCGGCGGCTGTCGGAACACACCCGGGCGGCGTACCGGCGCGACGTCAACGGCTGGCTCACCTGGTGCGCCGGCCGCGACCTCGACCCGCTGCACGCCTCGTTCCTCGACGTCAACGCCTACGCCCGCGACCTGGAGGCCCGGCCGCTGGCGCCCGCCTCGGTGGCCCGCACCCTGTCCGGCGTGTCCAGCTGGTACGACTTCCTGATCAAACTGCGGGCGGTGCCGGCCAACCCGGTCAGCGGCGCCGACCGCCCGCAGGTCGACCGCGACCACTCGTCCACCGTCGGGCTCACCCCGGCCGAGGTCGACGCCCTGCTCGCCGCCGCCGCCCGGGCCGGCCGCCGCACCCACGCCATGATCACCCTGCTGGCCGATCTCGGGCTGCGCGTCGGCGAACTGGTCGGCCTCGACCTCGCCGACCTGGGACACGAGCGCGGGCACCGTACCGTCCGGTTCACCGGCAAAGGCGGCAAACCGCGCCGCCGGGCCGTGACCCCCGCGGTGTCCGCGGCCCTCGACGACTACCTCAGCGAACGCGGCAGCGAACCCGGGCCGCTGTTCGTCACCGCGACCGGCGCCCGCGTCGACCGGCACGCCGTGTTCCGGCAGGTCCGCCGGCTCGCCGCCGACGCCGGCATCGCGTCGGCCGGCCGGCTGTCCCCGCACTCGCTGCGGCACTCGTTCGCCACCACGGCCCGCGCCGAGGGCGTGCCCCTGGAAGACGTGCAGGACGCCATGGGACACGCCGACCCGCGCACCACCCGCCGCTACGACCGTGACCGTCACAACCTGGATCGTGACCCCGCGTACACGATCGCGGCGGCCCGTGCCCGCCGCAACAGGGGGTGAGCTTGCCCCCTATGCTCTGAACCCGGCTACGGAAAGCGGGCGGGTGTTTTGAGCACGGAAATGAGTCTCGTCGAGGCGATCATCCTCGGCGCGGTCGAGGGCGTCACCGAATTCCTCCCGGTGTCCAGCACCGGTCACCTGACGATCCTGGAGAAACTGTTCGGGCATACCATCGACGACCCGGACATCACCGCCTTCACGGTCATCATCCAGTCGGGCGCCGTGCTGGCCACCATCCTGTTCCTGCGCAAGGACATCGCCCGGGTGGTCCCCGCCTTCTTCAGAGGCCTGTTCAACGCCGGGCACCGGCAGCACTCCGACTTCAAGTTCGGCCTGGCGGTGCTGCTCGGCTCCATCCCCATCGTCATCGCGGCGCTGCTGTTCAAGGACGCCATCGAAGGCACCCTGCGCAGCCTGTGGTTCGTCGCCGGGGCGCTGATCCTGTGGAGCGGGGTGATGGCCTTCGCCGACCACGCCGCCACCCAGGTCCGCCACGAAGAGGACGTCACCTGGAAGGACACGCTGATCATCGGCACCGTGCAGTGCATGGCGCTGATCCCCGGCATCTCCCGCTCCGGCGCCACCATGTCGGCCGGCCTGCTGCGCGACATCGACCGGGTCACCGTCACGAAACTGTCGTTCTTCCTGTCCATCCCGGCGCTGACCGGCGCCTCGCTGCTGCAGGGCATCAGCGAGGCCGACCGGATCGCCAACGGCGTCGGCTGGACCAACACGATCGTCGCCACGGTGGTCAGTTTCGTGGTCGCCTACGCGTCGGTGACCTGGCTGCTCAAGTTCGTGTCCAAACACTCGTACAGCATCTTCATCTTCTACCGGCTGGCGCTCGGCTCGCTGCTGCTGGTGCTGCTGTCCACCGGCACGATCTCAGCCAAGTAGGGCGGCCACCAGCTTCTCACCCTCCGGCCACGGCCCGAACCCGGATCTCGTGTCCAGATGACCGACCGGGCCGGCGTCGACGAGCTCGGCGCCCCACTCGCGGGCCAGCCGCTCACCGTCGGCGAACGTGCAGTGCGGGTCGTCACGCGACACCACGGCGATCGACCGGAACGGCAGCGGCACCCGCGGAATCCCCTCCACCGCCGGCGGCGTCACCAGCAGCGCCCCGGCGACCGGGCCGGTGTGCTCTTGCGCCCAGAACGCCACGGTCAGGCAGCCCGCCGAATGCGCGATCAGGATCGTCGGCTCCCGCGAGCCGGCGATCGCCGTCTGCAGGGCCGCCACCCGGTCCTCGGCCACATAGGGCGGGCCGGGCGGCTCCGGCGCCCACACGTAGTCGCGGTGCGCCCGCGCCCACTGCCGTGACCAGTGATTCGGGAACGGCACCCCACGGCCGGGCACCAGCAGAAATCGCGTCACCCACGAGAGGGTAACGGCTTTCGTCGATGTCTGCCGTTGCTGCGGTGCCGCCGGGCCCGCGTGCCGGGAACACACCCTCACCCCGGCTCGCCGCTGATGCGACGTGCGCCGGGCCGGCCCCTCCTTGCTCTGCCACCAACCCCTTCGATCGTACGGCCGGGGCCGCGACCTCGCCGCCGGGCGAGACCGTCACTCGCTCTCGCCGCGGTACGGCAGCCACACGAATCCGCGCGCGAACGGAGTGAACCCGGGCCCGTCGCCCGGCGCCGGCAGCACCAGCCCCGGCACCGGTGCCCGGGCCCGCAACGACCGCACCGGATCCCAGCCGGCCAGCGCCGCCCGATAGCCGGTCAGGTCGGACAACAGCCGGTACAGGCCGTGCCCCAGGTCGGTGAAGAACCGCGCGGGGCGGACCCCGTCGACGACCGGCACCACCGACAGCAGCAGATCCGCCGTCCCGTCGCGGTCCAGGCGCGGCCAGTGCAGGTCGACCGGGCTGCTGCCGGCCGCCACCACCCGGTCGGCCGCGGCCACCGCCGCCTGCTCAGACCGGAACTCGACCACCAACGCGAACCGGACCGCCATCGCCGCCCCTCCGGGTAGATCCGCCGGTGATCCTGCTCCGGCGTACCGTCGTCCTCACCGACCATGCCCAGTGCTGTCTGTCCGGCCGCGGCACGCGCCGGCGAGGACGGCGACCGGCCCGAACCGTGGCCGGGCGACGCCGTCGGCATCCACCGCGCCGGCCCGGACACCCGGCACACGCCGCCCGCAACGACCACGCCGCCGTCGTGCTGCGCCCGGCACCGCAGGAGCCCCCATTGTCGGCCGACGCCGTCCACATCGTCGAGACCGGCCTGGACGTCCCCACCGGTGTGCTGTCGCTGTACGGCGGCATGCAGGCGCCCGGCCCGGAACACGAGGTTCCGACCGCCCCCGGCCGCTACCGGGCACGGGTGTCCTACGTGCCGGCCAGCCCGCTGCCGCATGCCGACCCGGACGAACCCGGCCCGCACCTGCACCACCGGATCGACCTGTGGCCCAGCCCCGAACCGCGCGGGCCCACCCTGCCGTGCCGCGGCCCGTACGGCTGGGCCGGTTGGTTGTGACCCGGTCGCTACCCTGGCCGTGTGACCGCCGTGAGGAGGGCCGGCCTGCGTATCGGTGTGCCGGAACGGGAGTTGGCGCGGGCCGCGCTGCAGGAGCATCTGGCCGCCGAGCGGATCGACGCCGCCGAGTTCGAGCAGCGCCTGCTGGACTGTCAGAACGCCCGTACCCGGGCGGCGCTGCAGGAGGTGTTCGCCGACCTGCCGGATCCGCGCCCGGAACTGGCCGTCCCGGCCGGTGAGGAGGACGACGACGCCGCCGGGGTGACGACCGCCACGGTGGCGGTGTTCCTGGGCCTTCCGGTGTCGATCGCGATGGGATTCATCTACGGCGCCTGGTGGACGCTGGCGGTGACGGCCGCGGTCGCCGTCGCGATCGTCGCCGTCGGGCAGACGTGGGCCGCGCTGCGCCGGTAAACCTGGTGACGGCAGGCCGCCCGGTCCGACATGATCGACGGCCATGACCGGCTTGTACGTCGCGCTCGGCGACTCGATGTCCATCGATGACTATGCGGGCGGCCCCGGCCGGGGCGCCGCGAGCCTGCTGCACACCAACCGCGACGCCGACTTCGCCGCTTGGGCCGGCCGTGACCTGAACGGCTGGACGCTGCAGCTGCTGGCCCGCGACGGCGCCGTCACCGCCGACGTCCTGCACCGGCAGCTGCCCCGGATCACCGCCACCCCGGACCTGGTGACGATCACGATGGGCGGTAACGACCTGCTCGCCGGCTACGGCGACGACACCGCCGCGGCCGCCACGGTGGCCCGCGTCGCCGCGCAGGGTGAGGGCGTGCTGTCCCGGCTGCCGGACTGCCGGGTCGTGGTCACCACCGTCTACGACCCGAGCGACGGCACCGGTGAGATTCCCGGCTCCGGGCTGCCGCCGTGGCCGCGCGGCCCGCACTGGATCCGGGCGCTCAACACCGAGCTGGCCGCCCTGGCGGCCCGGCACGGGGCGCTGCTCGCCGACGTGCACGCCCGCTTCCACGGCCACGGCGTCACCGCCGGAGACCCGGCCCGGCCGGATCCGCGGCCGGCCGGGCGTGACATGTGGTTCTGCGGGGTGATCGAACCGAACGCGTGGGGCGCCCACCAGATCCGGGCCGCCTGGTGGGACGTGCTCGACCCGCCCGGCTGACCGGGTGTCCGTGGCGGTGAGCCGGGCGGGGCCGCGCCGGTCGGCCGTCCGTGTCGGATGTCCGTTACACCCGATCGATGCCCTGACGCGGCTTCGGTGGGGCCCTAGGGTCGGGCACAGGTTCACGTCGCAGGGGAGGATCCGTGCCTCAGCCACGACCGTTTCTGGCCATCTCGACGGTGCTGGCGATGCTGCCGATCACCGTGTTCCGACCGACCCCTCCCACCGTCACGCCCCCACCGCCGCAGGTCGCGAGCCCCGCCGCCCGGACGGCGGACGCCCGGCACACCACGCCCGCTGGCTGTCCCCGCCCGAACGGCCCGCGGGTGCCGGCGACCGGAACGGCGCTCCGTGCCGCCACCAGCGAGTACCCGGCCGCCGACCATCCGCACGACCTGGTGTTCCCGGCCGCTACGTTGCGGGCGCTGCCGGACATCGTCGGCACCGCCGACGGCGTCGACGCCCGCTACGCGCTGGCCCGGGGAGCGTTCGCGGCCGACGGCGCCGTCGCCCGGGTCACCGTCGAGAATGTCAGCAGCCGGCTGATCAGCGTCGAGGACATCCGCCCGGTCAACATCGTCACCGAATGCGTCCCGCACGCCGCCGTGCTGTCCTACCGCGGCTCCGGCGCCGACCCCGCCCCGATGATGTTCGACCTGGCCGATGCCGAACCCCGCATGTGGGCCATCGACGACACCGGCCGCGCCACCGGCCCCTACTTCGACGAGTTCCCGGCACTGCTGGTCGAGGACGGGGAGAGACAGGACCTCCAGTTCGCCTTCCGTGCCGACGCCGGCGCCTACACCTTCGACCTGCTGCTCACCTACGACATCGGCGGCAAGCGGGAGCGGACCCTGCTGCGCAACGGCCCGGCCGGGTTCCGTGTCACCGCTCGCCCGGACGCCCCGCAGGTGTGACAGCCGGGACCGTCCGGATATCGGCGGGTCCTGTCCGGCCGGCTGCCGGCGCTCTTGCGAGCGTCCCGAGGCAGCACCGGCGGCCGGCTGCCGGGGTTGTCTCGGCGGGTGTGAGACAGCGCCGGCGGCCAGCCGGATTGGATCATGTGCCGTCCGGGGCACCGTCTGACGGCGGGCCTGTTGACCGGCTCTGCGGGCCGGTGAACAGGGCGATGAGCTCGCCGATGCGGTGGTCGGCCTCGGCGGGGTGCCGGAATCGGCCGGCCGGGTTGATGGTGTATTCGTTGCGGCGCCCGACACGTTCGCGGCGCAGGTAGCCGTCGGCTTCGAGGTCGGCGACGATGCCCTGTGCCGCGCGTTCGGTGATGCCGACGGACGCGGCGACGTCACGCAGCCGCGCGGTCGGCTCGCGGGCGATGGCCAGCAGCACGTGGGCGTGGTTGGTCAGGAACGTCCACCCGCGCGGCGCGGGCGCCATGCTCGTTCGGTCTGCCAGGGACATCGGCGGTTCCCGTTCGTGGGCTCGATGTGACGCCCCAATATACGGTCTCGCACACGCGAGAACAGCTTCGTGTTTCTCCGGCCGCATCCTTGACACGCGAACTGTGCTTCGCGAATACTGGGGCGTAGTTCGAGGGGGAGTACCCGAAGATCCACGCGCCGCCGTCAGTACGAAACCGGCCCATCCGGATTCCGGCGCCGCAGCCACCCGCCGCGGTGGCCCGGGGAGACCTTCGTCCAGCGACGCCGAACGCCGCTCCGCACCCCCGGAGAGCTTCGGCCGGGACGAAAGGTCTGCTCCCTGACATGTCCGTGTCCTGGTGGATCTGGGCCCTACTCATGCTCGCCATCGCGGCGATGCTGGCCGTCGACCTGTTCCTGCACCGCGACAACCACGTCATCGGCTTCCGCGAGGCCGCCGTCTGGTCCGGCGTCTGGATCGCCGCCGGCCTGCTGTTCGGCGTCATCCTGTGGGCCTGGCAGGGCAGCGAGGTCGCCGGCACCTACTACGCCGGCTACCTGATCGAGAAGGCCCTGTCGATCGACAACGTCTTCGTCTTCGCGATGATCTTCACCTACTTCGCCGTCCCGGCCGCCTACCAGCACAAGGTGCTGTTCTGGGGTGTCATCGGCGCCCTGGCGTTCCGGCTGGTGTTCATCTTCGTCGGCGCGGAACTGCTCGAGACGTTCTTCTGGACCGCGTACGTGTTCGGCGCGTTCCTGGTCTACACCGGGTACAAGATGGCCTTCGGGCACGACGCGCAGAGCCCGCCCGACCGCAACCCCGTCGTCCGCCTGATCCGCAGGATCGTCCCGACCGACCCGGCCTACCACGGCGACCGGTTCTTCACCCGGATCGGCGGCAAACGCGTCGCCACCCTGCTGTTCGTGGTCCTGATCGCGGTCGAGGCCACCGACCTCATCTTCGCCGTCGACTCGGTCGCGGCGATCCTGGCCATCACCACCAGCACGTTCATCGTGTGGACCGCGAACGCCTTCGCCATCCTCGGCCTGCGCAGCCTGTACTTCTGCCTCGCCGGGCTGCTGCGCCGCTTCGTGCACCTGCACTACGGCCTCGCGGTGCTGCTCGCCTTCGCCGGGGTCAAACTGATCCTCTCGGAGACCCCGGTCGGCAAGCTGCCCATCCCGGTCACCCTCGCCGTCATCGTCGTGACGATCACCGTGTCCATCGTGTGGAGCCTGCGCAGCACCCGCGGCGCCGGCCCGGCCGCCGGCGGCGCACCGGAGGTCACCGGCTCATCGGTGGACGCGGCACGCTGACCCGCCCCCGGGCGCCTCGCGGTAGCCCGCGGAGCGCTTCAGCCCGGCGGGCGCGCTGCGGCCGTGACGGCGCAGCAAGCCCGCGGGGCGCTTCCGGGGACGGGGCACGCCGGCTCGGGCGGTCCGCCGCGTACCCCTCAGGTGTGGTCTTGCAACGCGGCCTTGACCAGCGATAAGGCCGTGTCCGCCGGGATGCCGAGGGCGCGGGTGCGGGCGGCGTAGGCCGCGGCCGCCCGCTGGGCCTCGACGGACGTCGCGGTGGCCTGGGCGGTGATCACCGTGCCGAGCCGGCCTCGCGTCTCGACGAGGCCGGCCTGCTCGAGCTCGCGGTAGGCGCGGGCCACCGTGTTGACCGCCAGCCCCAGCTCGACCGCCAGCCGGCGCACCGGGGGCAGGCGGGTTCC
Source organism: Actinoplanes sp. NPDC049802 (assembly GCF_040656595.1). Lineage (NCBI taxonomy): Bacteria > Bacillati > Actinomycetota > Actinomycetes > Micromonosporales > Micromonosporaceae > Actinoplanes > Actinoplanes sp. NPDC049802. Next base: position 49,769 of record NZ_JBFAMR010000031.1, on the reverse strand, counting down.
GGCGGGCAGTACGCCGTCGGCGGCCTGCGCGGCGATCTGGAGCCGGACCTGCTCGTAGGGTGGCGCCGGCGACGCCGGGTCGATCGTGATCCTCATCAGATCAGCCTGGGCGGGGTGTTGCCGGCCGCGACGATGGCGCGCCGGATCGGCACGAACGCCAGCAGCAGGCCACCGACCAGGAAGAACACCACCAGGGAGACGATGCCGGTGCGGTAGCTGTTGGTGACCTGGAAGATCAGGCCGAAGAACAGCGGGCCGAGCCAGCTGGTGCCCTTGTCGCTGATCTCGTAGAAGCCGAAGTACTCGCCCTCCTTGCCGGCCGGGATCAGCTGGGAGAACAGGCTGCGCGACAGGGCCTGACTGCCGCCCATGACCAGGCCGATGCCCGCGCCGAGCAGCATGAACGGCAGCGGCTCGCCCTCGGGCAGCCAGTACGCGGCGATCACCACGCCCAGCCACAGGGCCAGGGCGATCAGGATCGTCTTGCGGGCGCCGATGCGGGCCGCCAGCGCGCCGAGCAGCAGGGCGCCGCCGAACGCCAGGAACTGCACGATCAGGATGGTGAGGATCATCGTGGACTGGTCCAGGTGCAGTTCCTCACTGCCGAACTGGCTGGCCAGCGAGATGACCGTCTGGATGCCGTCGTTGTAGATCAGGTAGGCGCCCAGGAAGAACAGCGTCAGCGGGTAGGCACGCATGCCCTTGAGGGTGTGGCCGAGCTGCTTGAACCCGTCGGTGAGCACGTTGCCGCGGGGCTCGCCGACGACCGCGGCGGCACCCGGGTGCTCGCGCAGCCACAGCAGCGGCACGATCGTGAACGCCGCCCACCAGACGCCGGCCGACACGATCGACCAGCGGGCCAGGTCGAGGGTGCGCTGCGGGTTGCCGTCCTCCGACAGCGACATCACCGCGATCAGGTTGAGCAGCAGCAGCACGCCACCGCCCAGATAGCCGATGGCCCAGCCGCGGCTGGAGATCCGGTCCCGGTCGTCCGGGCCGGCCAGCAGCGGCAGGAACGAGTGGTAGACGACGATCGCCGCGCCGAACGCGATGTTGGCGACGATGAACAGCACGCCGCCGAGCAGATAGCGGTCCCCGGTCACGAAGGCCATCGCCACGGTGGCGGCCGCGCCGGTGAACGCGGCGCCGGCCAGCAGCGGCTTCTTGCGCGGGGCCCGGTCGGCGACGGCGCCCATGACCGGCAGGATGAACACGGTCAGCAGCACCGACAGCGACACCAGGTAGGGGAAGTAGGAACCGGTCGCGACCGGGATGCCCAGCGGGTACACCTTCGCCGTGCAGTCGTCGGCGTCGATGGCGCAGCCGGCCGCCTGTTCGGTGACGCTGGTCAGGAACGGCCCGAGGAACACGGTGATGACGGTGGTGGAGAACGCCGAGTTCGCCCAGTCGTAGATGTACCAGCCGGTGCGTTCCCGTTTCGGGGCGAGAGTGGTGGTGCTGTTGCCGTCGACGGCCATCTAAGTCCGCTCCTGAAAGTGGTCGGTGCGCGGACATGATGCCACCCCGGCGCGATCAGCGGGAGATGGTGATCACTGTTCACCCTGGGTCCACCACTGGGCCAGCGCCGCGGTGGCCGGGTCCTCCGACGACGCCAGGAACGTCCACGGGTCGGCGCCCGGCGGGATCTCCACCCCGGCGTAGGCGGCGAGTTCCTCGGCGGTGACCGGCTCGACCGGCGGCGTGAACCCGGCCGGATCCGCCGCGCCCAGCGTGGCGGTGTCCACCCAGGGGAAACCGTCGACCGGCTCGGGCAGCTCGCCGATGTCCAGCGTGGGCGGGAAGACGGTGTCGTCGACCGTGGCGGCGATCTCCGACATGTCCGGGATGTCGATCTCCGGCAGGTCGGGCAGCTCCGGGAGATCCTCCGGGACGTCCCACTCGATCTGATGGTCCTGGACCAGCGAGTCGGGCTCCGGCACGTCGTCCGGGATCAGGTCCTCGAAATCGTCGTCGAAATCCCAGTGGTCGGTCACAGTGAACCCTCCTCGTCGATGGGGGCGGGGGTCAGGGAACGGGCCCGCAGCAGCGCCTCGTCGGCCTGCCGCAGCCGGGCCGCGGCGGCGTCGCGGTCGGCGGTGGCCGCGGCCCGCCGTCGGGCACGTCCGGCGGCGTCCTCGGCGGCCGCCGCGTCGATCTCGGCGATCAGCGCGTCCAGCTCCCGCAGCCGCCGTTCGATCGCCTCGTCGAGGGCGACCGCCAGCGCGTACTGCAGGTCGGTGAACCGGCCGCTGATCTCGTCGGTGAGCGCCGCCCGGGCCTCGGCCAGCACGTCACGCAGCCAGGTGTGGGCGTGCCGGCGGTCGGTGTGCACCCGCCGCCGGTAGATCACGTACCCGCCGGCGGCCAGGCCCAGCCCGATCCCGGCGACCGGCATCAGCAGCCCGCCGGACACCCCGAGCGCGGCCGCCCCCAGCGCCGCGCCCCGGCCGGCGATCAGCGCCACCCCGCCCGCGGACAGCGCGATCAGCAGGTTCTCGCCGGACCCGTCGCGCGGCGGGCCGGCGCTGAGGTGATGCCGCAGCGTGGCGCTGACCCGGGCCGGGTCGAACGCGTCGGCCAGCACCTTCTCGGCGACCTCCCGGTAGGTGTCCTCCAGCCGGGCCGACAGTTGCGCCGCCACCGCCTGCAACGCGGTGTCCAGGTCGTCGGGCAGCGCGGCCAGCGTCTCCCCGCGGGCGGTGTCGATGCGCCGGGCGTAGTCGTGCTGCACCTCGGTGAGCCGGGTCCGCAGATGCCCGACCACCGCCACCCGGGCGTGCTGGACCTCCGCGTTCAGTTTCAGCGTCCACTGCCGTGACTCGGTGCGTTTGCGGGCCGCCAGCGCGGCGCGTTCCGCGCGGGTGGCGGCCTGCCCGGCCGCGTCCGCCGACGCCGCCCGCACCCGCTCGTCGGCGACGTCACGCAGCCGGGCCAGATCCCGGTGGGCGGCGCGCAGCACGTTGGCCAGCCGCAACTGGTGCCCGCGGCCGGCCAGTTCGACGAGCGCGTGCTGCAACGCCGGCACCCGGGACTCGGCGGCCAGCGCGTCGCGGGTGCCGCCGTCGGCGGCCAGCGCCAGCTCGGCCATCCGCGCCGACACCGGGAACCACGCCGCACCCGCGAACCGGGGCGCGTGCGCCTGCAACAGCGACCGGTTGTCCTCGGCGATGCCACGCCACTGCGGATACGCGTCGATCTTGGTGAGGGCGAAGACGACCGCGTCGACGCGTTCCGCGGCGGCGGCCAGGAAGTCCAGCTCCGGCCGCGACAGCGGGGCCGACGCGTCGGCCACGAACAGCAGCGCGGTGCCCCGGCGCACCGCGTCCAGGGCGATGGTGGCGTGCACCGGGTCGAGACCGCCCGCGCCCGGGGTGTCCAGCAGCGTCAGGTACTCCAGCATCGGCGCCGGGTGGGTGACCTCGATGCGGCGGGCCCGCTGCCGGCCACGCGCCCACTCGTCCAGCGAGTCGATCTCGATCTCGTCGCCGCCGGGCAGCCACGCCCGCGCCGAGAACTCGGCGCCCGGCACGAAACTCAGATAGGCGGCGGTGGTGACCGCCGCGTCGACCGGCGACAGGCCCGGCACCCCGAGCAGCGCGTTCACCAGCGAACTCTTGCCACGTTTGGTCTCACCGACGACCACCACGCCCGGCCGGGTGAGATGGGCGCGGCGCAGCTCGGCCAGGTCGGCGGCCGCGTCCGGGTCGGCGGTGCGCAGATACGACATCGTGTCGCGGACCGCGGTGTCCAGCAGGGTGGTCAGGTCGCGCACCGGCGCACCTCCTGGGCGAGCAACTGGAAACCGCGGTGGGCGACCTGCGCGATGCGGGCCTGCGCCGGGCCGGCGCCGTCGACCGCGTACGCCCGCCACCGTCCCGCCGCCGCCACCGCCGCCGCGGCCAGCTCCCCGCCGTCGGCCTCGGGCAGCCGCAGGATCCAGCGCGCGTCGTCGGAGGTGGCCAGCCGGATCAGCTCCTGCTCCCAGTCGCCGGGCAACGGCACCGCGCCGGTGGCGGCCCGCTGCGCGGCGTCGAGCAGCCGCAGCCGGTGGTAGGCCGGATCCCGCAGCGCCCGCTCCAGCGCGTCACGGACGGTCTGCTGGTCGCGGCCCTGCACGCCGTGCCGCGACAGCCGTTCCAGGCGGGTCAGCGCCCACCCGGCCTTGATCGCGTCGGACCGCCAGCGGAACGTCTGGTCGACCGTCGCCGACAGCCGGGCCAGCCCGGACGCCGCCGACAGCCGGCGCACCAGCTCCCCGGTGCTCAGCCGTGGGTCGGCGGCCAGCTGGGCGCAGGCGAAGCCGATGCCGTACAGGTCGAGCCGGGTCAGCAGCCGCTCCCGCTGGTCACGGCCGATCGGGGCGGGCCGGGACCGGAACAGGTCGGCCGACAGCAGCAGCAGGCTCAGCTCGGCGCCCGGCAGCGCCGCCAGCTTCGCGAGGGCGTCGCGGTCGCCGCCGGTCAGCCGGCCCGCCTCGGCGGTCTCGGCCAGCAGCCCGGCGACCGGGACGACGTCCCCGACGGTCCGCGCGAGCAGCCCGGCCTGCCGGCGGGCCAGCGGCCCGGCCACCGGCCACGGATCCTCCGGGCCGCCGACCAGCGTGTCGACCTTCGCCAGCACGCCGATCGCGTTGATCGGGCTGGTCGCCAGCCGCGCCGACGCGGTGTGGAAAGCCTCCAGAGCGCGTACGTCGTCCGCGCGCACCGCCTGGGTGAACACGTACACGACCGCCTCCGCGGCGGCGACCTCCCCGGCCGAGTCGTCGTCGATGCCGACCGCGGCCTCCGCCCGGGCGCTGCCGGCGGTGTCGGTCGACGACAGGCCCGGCGTGTCCACGACGGTCAGCTCCCGCAGCCGGTCGGTGGTCAGCGCCACGTCCACGTACGCGATCCGCGACGCGGGCGTCCCGAGCCGGGCCGGGACCATGCCGTCCTCGTCCAGCGGCAGGCTGCGCCGCTCGCCGTCACGGGTGACCACGTCGATGCGGTCGGCCGGGCCGTACCGGAACCGGGTGACCACGCGGGTGCACTCGCCGGCCGCGGTGGGGGCGACGCGACGGCCGATCAGCGCGTTGACTAGTGTCGACTTTCCGGCTTTCAAGCGACCAGCGACCGCCACCCGTAACGGATCGTGAAGGCGGTTGCTGATCTGCCGAACCTGTTGACCAGCATCGGAGGAGACTCTCGTGGCGATCTCGTTACAGAGCGTCGCGATGCCGGTGGTGAGTGGCCCGGTCACTTCGACTCGTCAGCGCAGCACACCGTCGGCGACAATGTGCGTATCGCGGATGTCGTCGGCACGAAAGGACCCTTCGATAGCGGGAACAGCGATGGTCTACACCGTGCAGCCTACGGACGACGGCGCCGCGGCCGGGATCCCGTGTTCGTGCCAGTGAAGGGGGAGCGCAGGTGACGGACGAGCCAGAGGTGGCCGCCCGGACAGCACTGCGCCACGGACCCGCCCTCGTCGTACTCTCCGGGCCGCCCGGCTGCGGCCGCACCACCCTGCTGCGCCGCGTCGCCGCGTCCGTGCCCGGCCCCGCCCACCTCGGCGGCGGCCTCGCCATGCTCGCCGGCGTCCCCGCTCTCGCCCTGTCCCGGGCCGTGCGCGCCCGCCTGCCCGGCGACGACATCCCCCTGCTCGCCGAAGCCGTCCGCTCCCGCGTGCGCACCGGGCTGCTCGTGCTCGACGACCTGCAGCACGCCGACCCGGCCACCCTCGCCGCGCTGCCGCACCTGGCCCGCCACTGCCGCATGCTGGTCGCGTTACGCACCCCGCACCGGCTGCCCGACGCCGCCCACGCCGCGCTGCGCGACGCCGCCACCACTTGGATCCCGGTGCCGCCACTGTCCGCCGGCGCCGCGCACACGCTGGCCCGGCAGACCGCCGGCGGGCTCAGCGACCAGGCCGTCACCGCCGTCGTCACCCGGGCCGGCGGCAACCCCCTGGCGATCATCGCGCTGGCCCGGCAGGCCGCCGCCGGCCGCGCCCCCATCGGCGAGGACATCGACCAGGTCGCGTACGCGATAGCCGCCGCGCTGGCCGACCTCCCCCGCCCGGCGCGAACCGCCCTGGCAGCACTCGGGCTGCTCGGCCGGCCCGCCGCGCCCGCACTGCTGGGCACCGGCGCCGCGGACCTGCTCGCCGCCGGGCTCGTCACCGCCGAACCCGGCGGGTCGCTGCTGCCGGTGTCCGCCTACGTCGCCGAGACCGCCGCCGGACTGCTCGACGCCCCGGCACGAGCCGAGATGCATGCCCGGCTGGCCGAGCTGACACCGCCGGCGGAGGCGGCCCGGCACCTTGCGGCCGCCGGGGACCCCGCCGGCGCGTACCGGAAGGCGCTGGGCGCGGCGGACCGGCTGGCCGGCGCCGAACGGGCCTCGCTGCTGTTGTTCGCCTGCGGGCTGCCGACGGCCGTGGACCCCCGGGTGCGGCTGGCGGCCGCGGACGCGGCCCTGGCCACCGGCCGCGCCGCCGACGCCGCCGAGGTGCTGGGGCCGCTGGTGCCGGCGGTGCCGCTGCCACCCGCCGCCGGCAACCCCGGCGACGATCTCGCTTTCGGCTCCGGCGCCGGGCCGCGGCCCGGCACCCCGGCCGACCCGCTCTGTCTGGAGGCCGCCGTCCTGCGCGGCGAAGCACTCCTGCAAGCCGGCGAACCGGTCACCGCCCGCGACACCGTGCGCCCCGTCCCGGACACCGCCGCCGCCCCGGTCGTCGCCGCCCGCGACCGCGTCATGCTGCTGTCCGTGCTGGCCACCGAACCGATGACCGCCCTCGAACTCGCCGACAAGATCGCCGTCCGGCATCCGCAGCCACCACCCGGCATCCGGGCCGCGCTCGCCGCCGTCCACGCCACCCACCGCCGGCCCGGCTGGGACACCGCGCTGGCCGCGGTCGTCGACGCCGGCGGCGACCCGCTCATCACCCGCTGGTCGGCGTGGCTGCTCGTCGAACACCTCGCCGCCGACGGCCGCCTCGTCGACGCCGCCTCCGCCGCCCTGCGCGCCGCCGACACCGCCGGCGCCGGCCTCGCCTACGGCTGGCAGACCCGGTTCCTGGCCGCCGCCGACTGGGCGCTGGCCCTGCACGGCCCCGACTTCCCGCCCGCGCTCGGCTGGGACGGCACCGAGGGCGTGCTGCGCCGGGCCGCCAACCTCACCGACCGGGCCCTGCCCGAACAGGCCCGGGCGTACGCCACCGCCGCCACCGCCCTCATCGAAGCCGACACCGGCCTGCTCGCCGCCGCCCGCGCCCGCCTCGACACCGCCGGCGCGCACCCGGCCGCCGCCTGGGTGGCCCGCGAGGCCGCCTGGCTGGACGGCCAGCCCGACCGGGCCGCCCGCACCCCCACCACGACCGGCACCGGCCTGCTCGCCGGACTGCACGCGATCACCGCCCGGTGGGCCGCCTACGACCTGGGCACCCCACCGGCCGCCGCCATCCCCGTCGACCTGCCCGCACCGGCCCGCCGCACCCTCACCGCCTGGGCCGTCGGCTCCGGCCTCGACGACGCCGCCGACAGCTGGCAGCCGGTCGCCCTGCGCGAACAGGTCCGCTGCCTGATCGCCGCCGGCCTCACCAGCGCCGACCGCGACCGCGCCGTCGCCGCCCTGCTGCGCGCCGAACACCTCGCCGACGCCGCCGGGCTCACCGTCCTGGCCGGCCGGGCCCGCCGCGGCCTGCGCCGCCACCAGATCCACCGCGACACCCGCAGCCCCCGCTCCGAAGGCCGGCTCACCCAACGGGAACTCGACGTGCTGCGCCTGGTCGCGGCCGGCGAACCGACCCGCCGCATCGCCGGGCAACTCGGCATCTCCGCCGAGACCGTGGACACCCACATCCGCGCGAGCATGCGCAAACTCGGTGCGCGGACCCGTACCGAAGCCGCCGCCTTGGCCTTCGCCACCAAACCCTTCGAAACCAGCGAGGATGGCCGGTGATAAGACAGCCCGACGACGCTCCCCGCCATGTAGTTGCCACCACCGCCGAAGCCGACACCGTTCTGCGGCGCCTCAGCCGCGACGGCTGGACCCCCCGCGCCGGGTTCGCCCTGCCCGACCCGGCCTGGGACGTCGGCGCCGCCCACCTGGTCCTGCACGGCCGGATCGCCGACGACGACCTGGAAACCGCCAAACTCGCCGTCCTCGCGGCCGCCCGCGGCGCCGCCGTCGTCGCCGTCTGCGACAGCGAATCCCCCGCCGGCCGCGCCCTCGTCGACGACCTGTCCCGGCTCGGCCCGGTGCACCGCGGCATCGACGGCACCGACGTCCTGTCCAACCTGATCCCCGAACAGCGCGCCCTGCTCGACCGGCTCGCCGCCGGCGACACCATCGCCGCCGCCGCGGCCGCCGAATTCCTCTCCCTGCGCACCGCCAACCGCCGCATCGCCGAAGCCCGCGCCCTGTTCGGCGTCCGCACCACCCGCGAGGCCGTCCTGGCCTACCTGCGTCAGCGGCAGCGCGCCCCCGAATAAAACCCGTTCACCGGTACGCCTACGTGCGCCGCCGTTTCCGGAAGAACGTGCGGATGTCGCCGGTCAGCAGCTCCGGCTCCTCCATGGCCAGGAAGTGGCCGCCCTTGCCGATTTCGGTCCAGTGCACCACGTGATGATCGCGTTCGGCCCACCGCCGGATCGTGTTGTCGTGAGCGGACACCAGAATCCCGGTCGGCACGGTCCCGCGCTGCCCACCGGCCGGGACGGTCGCGGAGAACTCCTCGTAGTAGATCTGGGCCGCGGACGCCGCGGTGCCGGTCAACCAGTAGATCGACACGTCGGCGAGGATCCGGTCGCGGTCGATGCTGTCCTCCGGCAGCCCCTGTTCCGGGTCGGTGAGCTCCTTGAACTTCTCCACGATCCAGGCGAGCTGGCCGGCCGGGGAGTCGGTCAGGGCGTACCCGACGGTCTGCGGGCGTTTGGCGTTGCACTGCAGATAGCCGTCGTTGAAGTCCTGCATGCGCTGCCAGCGAAGCTGCTCGGTCTCGCTGAGCCCGTCCAGCTCCCCGTCGGCCCCGGCCGGAACGGTGACCAGCGCGGTCACGTGAACGCCGGTCACCCGCTCCGGGTCCTGCCTGCCCACCTTCGGGGCGATCCAGGCGCCCCAGTCGTAGCCGTGTACGCCGTACCGGTCGTACCCGAGCCGGCCCATCAGCGTCGCGAGGATCCCGGCGATCCGGTCCGCGTTCATCCCCGGCCCGGCCAGCGGGGTGGAGAACCCGAAACCCGGCAGCGACGGGATCACCAGATGGAACGCGTCGGCCGGGTCGCCGCCGTGGCCGCGGGGATCCGACAGCGGCCCGATGACGTCCAGATAGTCCACCACCGAACCGGGCCAGCCGTGCAACAGCAGCAGCGGCGTGGCGTCCGGTTCGGGCGAGACCACGTGCAGCAGGTGCAGGTTCTGCCCGTCGACGGTGGTCAGATACTGCGGGTACCGGTTGAGGGCCGCCTCCTGGGCCCGCCAGTCGAACCCGGTACGCCAGTGGTCGGCGAGTTCCCGCAGATAGCCGACGGGAACGCCGCGGCTCCAGCCGACCCCGGGCAGTTCGTCCGGCCACCGGGTGCCGGCCAGCCGGGTGTTCAGGTCGTCGAGCTGCGACTGCGGGACGTCGATACGGAACGGGCGCAGGCCCGCACGGCTGTTGGTCATGCGGGCGACGCTATGGCTCGATCAGGACAGGTCCCGTCCTAGTTGCTCAGCTCACCTGCGCGGCGATGACACGGGCACAGTCGAGCGCTTCAGGCTGATCACGTCCCGGTGGGCAACCACGAAAGCCGGCGTAGAACGCCCGTTCGCCGGCCCGGGCCTCCATGCCGGGGCGCCGAGAACGACGCCGCCCCGGCATGGCTCACGTCCCTGGCGTGCCGCGTCTTGCCGGTCACGGTTCGATGGGCCGGATCCGGGTGTTCTGGAACGACGTGTAGAGCCACTCGCCGTGCCGCTTGACCGCCACGTTCGTGTTGATCGACAGTGCTTCGGCGGTGCAGGCGGTCTCGCCCGGCCACAGCACGCACCCGGTCCGCACGATGACGGCCACGTCCGGCTCGACGAACCGGACCCGCTCGTCCTGCTGCAGCAGCCGGGTGCCTTTCAGATACGTGGTGAAGTAGTGCTGCATGCCGGATGCGATCTCGGCCCGGCCGGTGAGGTGGTCGCCGCTGAACGTGACCACGTCACCGTCGGTGGTGTAGACGGCCGCATAGGCGGCGCCGTCGCCCGCGGCCCACGCCCGGTCCTGGCGGTCACGCAGCTCGCGGAGGGCGGCCGGATCGTCGCGGGCCGGGGGTGAGGCGGACGCCGGCACCGCCGCCGGAACCAGCGCGGCGGCGAGCACGGCGGATGCGGCGAGAAGGTTCCTGTATCGACTCATGCCGCTAACCGTAGGAACCCGGACCGCTCCCGCAGAACGCCCCACGGAGGGATCTCGCCCTACCCCCGCAGGGGTACGGGCGTCCACCCGCAGGTGACCACAAAGCTGACCCTGCTGGCTGTTCCAGGAAGGGCGCGCCCGTAGGTCCTTCTCGCCGATCTTCCTCAGAAGACGGACGCGACCCAGGACCCGCCGCTGAGCAGACCGCCCCTACCGGCGAAGACCGCGTCACAGCGCAGGTCGACGGCACGGGATCCGGAAGATGACGGGCCGGATGCCGGATGGTGCCGGGTTGCCCGGTGGACCCGGGGCCGGCGTCCCGAGTGATGTGTGCTTCGAGAACGTGACACCCGTTGCGGGTGTGGCGACGCCCGTTGCGGGTGTCATGTTTCCGCGACGCATATGGCCGTGATCGGTGTCCCCGTCTCCCTGGGATCGGGGAGTGGGTTCGTTCCTGAGCGGGCCACGAACCCGTGATCGTCGCGGTGGCTCCGCGGCTCGGCTGGTCAGTGCCGCAAAGGTGGCGCTCATGGACGGCATCGGGGAGCCTCCGGCGGTCGCCGAGGAGTCTTCGCGGCCGGGCCGGCCGCGGCAACGCCGAGATCCCGAGCGCACGGTGTTCGGCCGGCAGCGGTCGTCGCCGGTCACGTCGTGGCTGTAACCGCGCAGTCACATGCCGTCGACGGTAACCAATCCTCGATCTGTCTGACCGGCCCGGAACCGCGATCTAGCATCTGCTGGTGGAGGTCGAGCAGATCGAGCGGGTCCGCGACTTCAACCGCTACTACACCCAGCGCCTCGGCGTGTTCACCGACCGGCGTCTGGGTCAGGAGCAGGCCCGGCTGCTGTCCGAGATCGGCGGCTACAGCACTGTCGGCGGCCTGTGCGCCCGTCTCGGTCTCGACCGGGCCTTCGTGGTGCGGCAACTGGAGGCGCTGGCCGTACAGAATCTGGTGTTGTTGCACGACGACCACGCCGAACTGACCGCGGCCGGGTGCCGGGAGCGCGCCGAGCTGCAGCGGCACACCGACGCCGGGATCGCCGCCCTGCTGGGGGAGCTGACCGCCGGGCAGCGGCGCCGGCTGCTGGCGGCGCAGGACGAGATCCGGGCGGTGCTGCGGGCGGCCGCCGTCGTGGTCGAGGCGGTGCCGCCCGGCTCGCCGGCCGCCCGGCAGTGCCTGTCGCGGTACGCCGCCGAGCTGGACGCCACCTTCCCGGAGGGGTTCGACGCGGCCGTCCTGACCCGGCCGGAGGAGGTCACCGGCACGCAACTGCTCGCGCTGGAGGACGGCCGGCCGGTCGGCTGCGGCCTGTGGATCCGGCTGGGCCCGGGGATCGCCGAGATCCGCCACCTGTGGGTGGCCCCGGAGGCGCGTGGCCTCGGCCTGGGCCGCAAGCTGCTGGCCCGGCTGGAGTGCGACGCGGTCACCCACGGCATCGACACGGTCCGGCTGGGCACCCATCCGCTGCTGACCGGGGCGCTGGCCCTGTACCGGTCGGCCGGGTACGACGACATCGGCGGCTACAGCGACAACGCCTACAACCAGCTGGCTTTCGAGAAGGTGCTGGTCACGGCCGTGGCCGTACCCGGGTCATGTCGTGCGGGCGCGACGTGTCGACCACCTTCGGCGTCCGCATCTCGTCGCGGCGCAGTGGGGTCAGGGTCTCGTCGACAGCCTCCATGATCAGGCGGGTGGCGTGCAGGGCCTGCGCCCCGGGGGTGCCGATCTCGGCGGGCGCCAGGTCGACCGGCCGGTCACCGAAGCGCACCCGCACCACGGGCCGCCGCAAAAGTGCCTTGATCAGGGCCCGGCCGAGCCGTTTCGGCGCCTCGTAGGGGATCACGGCGTGGGTGCCCCACTGGGCGACCGGCAGCACCGGCGCGCCGGACATGGCGGCCATCCGGGCGGCGCCGGTCTTGCCGCGTTCCGGCCACATCCACGGGTCCAGGCCGATGCGCCCTTCCGGATAGACCACGACCACCGAGTTCTCGGCCAGGGCCTTGGCCGCGGCCGGCAGCGCGTCGGCGACGTGCGCGCTGTTGCGGTCGACGCGGATGTGCCCGCAGTGCCGCATGACCGATCCGACCAGCGGGGCCCGGAAGACACCACCGGTGGCCATGAACCGTGGCACGATCCCGGCTTTGTGGCAGGCCGCCATCAGCACCACCGGATCGAACGGGCTGACGTGGTTGGTCGCGACGATGACCGGCCCGCCTGCCAACTGCTCCGGCATGCTGCCCGACACCCGCAGTCTGGCCAGCGGGAACACCACGATCCGCGACAGCGCGAGCAGCAGCCGCCACAGCCGCGGCACTCGCCAAACAGGTGACGTCTTCATGAGGCGGAAATGATTGCACGCCCGGGAGATCGTCCTCTATCCGGCGGTGAGGTGAGCCACCACCGCGGGCCGCCCACACCACCCGTGGCTACGCTGGGAGACGGCGCCGCACGATGCGGCCTGCCCCGGACGAGTGCGCGTCGTACCCGGCTCTGACAAGACGACCGCCGTGAGGTGAGTTCGTCGTGGCCTGGATCGTGCTGATCGTCTCCGGTCTGCTGGAAACCGTGTGGGCGATCGCCCTGGACCGCAGCGCCGGCTTCACCCGAGCGCTGCCGACCGCCGTGTTCGGGGTCGCGGTCACCCTCAGCATGCTCGGCCTCGGCTTCGCGTTGCGCACCATCCCGGTGGGCACCGGTTACGCCGTGTGGGTGGGTATCGGCGCGGTCGGCACCGCCCTGGTCGGCATGATCGCCCTCAACGAGCCGGCCAGCCTGCCGCGCATCGTCTGCCTGCTGCTGGTCATCTGCGGCGTCGCAGGGCTCAAATACTTCCACTGAGGCAGGGATCGGGGCGGCGGCTCGCCGCCCCGATCACACCGCCGGTCAGCCGACCTCTCCTAACTCCGCCAGCCGGGCCTCCACCTCGGCCAGCTCGGCCCGCAACCGCTGCGCCTGCTGCTGTGCCTCGGCCCGCTCGGCGGCCAGGATCTGCTCGACCGCCTCCTGCACGCCGGGCACGTCGATCAGCTGCACCATCCTCAGCGCCTCCGCCGGCTTGATCACATAGGGGCGGGCCAGCGCCTTGGCCCCCTGGTTGGCGGCCACCGTCCACTCACCCTCGCCGTAGGCGAGCGTCACCGTCAGACCCGGCGCCGGCTTCGCCTTCGCCGGGCGGGCCGCCTTGCGCGGCGCCGCCGCCTCGCTGGCTTGATTCACCGGAACAACCTCTTCACTCTTGCGCTGGGCCGGCGGTTTCGGCGGCAGCGGCTTGTCGATCAGAAACTCGGGCCCGGACAGCACCGGCTCGGCCGGTGGCTCCGGCGCCGGGGCCGCCTTCTTCGCAGGCACCCCCTTGGGCGCGACCCGCAGATCGCTGGGGGAGAACGGCAACTCGTCACGCCCGAACCGGACCACCACCCACTCGTCGGAGACCGCCGGATCCTCCAGCGCCACCACCTGCCCGATCTGCCCGGCGATCTGCCCGGCCGCCTCGGTGAACTGCACCCGCGGCTTGCGCCCGGCCGCCAGGGCCTCCCGGAATTGCTCCAACTGCTCCGTGGCCAGCCCCTCGGCCTCCACACCTGCCGCCGTCATCACCCAACCACCTTCGTACGCCTGTATGAGAGCGGCTTCTTTCTACCAGCACCCACCGACAACAACAGCGCACCACACCGAAGTGATCATGTAGTGGTGGGGGAGCGGCCGGTCACGCAGTACTCCCGCCCCGCCGGATCCAGCAGCGTCGTCCAGTCACCCGGCACCCGCCGCACCACCCGCGCGCCCAGCGCCACATGCCGTGCCACCTCGGCATCCACGTCGTCGCACGCCAGATCGACATGCACCCCCGCGGTCTCGCCGCCGGTACGCTGCAACAGCAACCGCAACGGCAACCCGTCCGGGCGCACCAGATACGAGAACTCCGGCAGATCCGACGGCCGCCGCTGCCACCCGGTCAGCGACCCCCAGAATTCCACCTCCCGAGCATGCCGGCTGTCCGGAATGTCCAGGCACAGCTGGTCCACCAGGCTGCGCTGCCCGCCCGGCCACTCCAGCGCGCCGGGCCGCACCGACTCTCCGGTCCACGCCACGAGGCAGAACAGGATCCCGGCGGGCGACCGCAGCACCGTCAGCCCTTCGGCCGTCTCCACCAGTTCCGCGCCCAGCGCGACGGCCCGGTGCGACGCCGCCGGCAGATCGTCGACGTGCAGATCCGGATGCGCCCGCGCCGGAGGGTCCCCGACCACCTGCACCCGCAGAAACGCGTCCCCCTGCGGCGGCTGCAGCGTCGCGAACGTGCCGTCCTGCCGCCACCGCGACAACGTCGAGGCGGTCACCGCCAGCCAGAAGTCGATCCCGTCGCGGCCGGGAGTGTCCAGGAACCCGGTCATCCACCGCACCGTCACGCGCTCACCCGTCCCGTGCGCAGCGCTGCGGCCACATCCGGGCACCCGAACCCCTCGGCCGCCACCGCCGCGGTCTCCCACGCGTACTCGACCACCGCGAACGTCACCTCCCACCGGCCCGACACGTCGTCGACGACCGCAAACCGCGCGTGCGGCGATCCCGCCTCCATCCGGTGCGCGAACGGTTCGTCATCGCGGTAGGCGGGCCAGCCCACACTGCCCGGGTTCACCAGCAGCGCCCCACCCGGCAGCCGCATCGACCCGGCCAGATGCGTGTGACCGCACAGCAGCAGCGAGAACCCGGACACGTCGCCGAGGCGCCGCACCACCTCGCCGACGGTCGCCTCCCGCGCCCCGCCGGGCTCGACCGTGTGCATCAGGTAGCACAGGTCGTCGCTGGGCGTACCGTGAAAGGCCAGCACCCCCGGCGCGGGCGACAGAACCGCGGGCAGCGACCGCAGCCAGGCCAGATGCCGCCCGGAGAGCAGCTGCCGGGTCACCCGGTCGGCCATCCCGATCCGCTCCGGGCCGAAGGTCAGCAGCTGCCGCTCGTGATTGCCCGCCACCGTCGGCAGCCCCAGCGCCATCAGCCGGTCCCCCGTGCCCGCCGGGTCCACGTAGCCGGACAGCAGATCACCCAGGTTGACCGTCAGATCGACGTCCTCGTCCTCGATCGCCGCCAGCACCGCCTCCAGCGCCGGAAGATTCCCATGCACGTCCGAGATCACCGCGATTCGCATCCGGCCATCCTGCAAGATCAAAGCTCAGACCGGAAACCCGTTCCGGTACGCCGGCCGCTCATCCGCCCCGGCCGCCACCTGCTGCAGGAAATCGTCCAGCGACAGGAACGCCTCCCGGTCGAACACCACCCGCGGATGCGACGGCTGCAGCCAGGCCGTCACGTCGCACGCCACCGCGTACACCAGACGCAGATGCGCCCGCAGCCGTGGCGGAGCAGCCAGTTCGGCCAGCAACCCGGCCGCCTCCGGAGGCAACTCCGGCAGCCCTCTCACCGGGCACCCACCATTCTGGCGAAATTCTCCCGCACCTGCTCGGAGCCGGCGCTGACCACACTCCACAGCGCGACCCCGCCGGACACCGCCACCGCCACCCGTGCCTCACCCTCGAACCGGTACGTGACATCACACGGCTGGTTGAGCGCCCACCCGTACGTCGCCGGCAACGGCCGCAACCACCCGCCCAGCGCGGCGATCGCACCATCCGGAAGCCGATGATCGAATTCCGTCAGGGTGCCGCGCTCGCGCCACAGCGACGTCTCCCACAAGCGCGCGAAGACGTACTCCGAGAAATGGTCCGCATAGCGTGACCCGCCGAACAGCACCGGCGGATCGTCCAGTGGCGAATCCGGGTCGACCGTCCAGTCACCGCAGCCCTGACCGTCCGACTCCAGCACCAGCGGTCCGCCGTCGCACCGCAGGCCGGCCAGCCGGGTCACCCGGTTGTCGCGGCAGACGGCCGCCATCCGCTCGTCACCGCCGAACCGGTACCACTCCCGCACCGCCGCCGGCAGCGCCCGCACCCCGACCTCGTCGCCCGGCCCGCCGACCAGGCCGAAAGCCGCCTCGTTCCACAACATCCGGCGATTGTCCTTCGAGGCGGCCGTCACCGCCGCACCCGGCCCGAGCACGCCGGCGCCGCTGGTGGTGGCACCGCGAACTTCACGGCGCCGGAGGCAGGGGCAGCGGCAGCCCGGGCAGTCCGTCCATGCTGACCGCGACATGATCTTTCTTCGCGAAATAGGCGCTCAGTGATGCGTCGTCCTCCCGCGCAAACCGTTTGGCGTGCAGATCCCGATCCCCGTCGTACGACATGTTCGGCACCGCATACCCGCACGTGTCGCGAATCAGCTCCGCCGACACCAGCACGATGGCCCGCAACCCGTGCTGCGAATGATCGACCTCAGGGAAGTAGGCGATCAGCCGCGCCCACCGCGGATCATCGCGGAACACCGGCTCACCGCGGCCGTGAATCCGCACGATGTTCGGCGGCCCCGCGAACGCGCACCACATCAACGTGATCCGGCCGTTCTCCCGCAGATGCGCGATCGTCTCGGCGTTGCTGCCGGCGAAATCCAGATACGCCACCGTCCGCTCATCCAACACCGCGAACGAACCCCGCACGCCCTTCGGCGACAGATTCACCTTCCCATCGCCGGACAGCGGCGCCGTCGCCGTGAAGAACACCGGCTGCGTCTCGATGAAATCCCGCAGCCGACCCGAGATCCGCTCGTATTCCTTACCCATGCGGGCATCCTCACACGAGCAACTCGGCGTCGCGCAGCACCAGTGGCGACCATCGCAGCGCGCCGGTCCGGCCGTGCTTCGGATCGACCGCGATGAACAGGCCCGCCCCGATTCTGGTCGTCGTCCGCCGTGCGTGCCAATCCACCGTCGACCGCTGCCGGATCCGCTCCTCACACATCCAGCTCTGATGCTGATAACTGACGATCGCCGAATGACCGTGAATCTGCGAGAACGGTGGCCACTCGGCCAGCCAAGGCCCGTACAACTGCGCGGGCTCCACCCACAACGGCCCGCCATCACCCCACAACAACGGCTCCGGCCTCGTGTTCAGCAACTCCGCCGCCGTCGCCGCGGTCACCGGCTCACCCAGCTCCCGCCACGCCGCCACCGACAATCCCGCATGCGTGATCAGAAAATCCTCGCCCTCATGCGTACGCACGGCAGCGGCCACCCGTAACCGCTCCGTCAGCCACCAGTTCTGCAGCAGCCGCGCGTCCGGCTGCGCCAACGGCTCCGGCCAGAACGGCTCGCCACCCACATACGGCGCCTCATGATTGCCGAGCAACTGCACCCACCGCGGTTGCCGCTGCTCCAGGCGTTCCCCCACGATCCGCAGCACGCCCGGCGTGTCCGGGCCCCGGTCCACCAGATCACCGACCTGCACCACCACCGTGTCCGGCTCGCCCACCACGGGGACCAGCGCCTGCCGCAGTTGCGCCGAGCACCCGCCCACATCACCGATCACCACGACCGTCGTCACCCCGGCACCACCCGTGTCAGATCGTCAACTCCGAAGAACCGGCTCACCGACTCATGATCACCGATGTGTGCGTGGCCCGCACCCGAGAGCCCGCCTACCTACATGCGACAGCGGCATCGACTGGCGCTGCGACGACGCCGCCCTGCAAAACCTCACCACCCAGCCACCGTACGGGCGACCCGGACTGCGGTGGGAAATGCCCTGCCCGGACCGCGCCCCTACT
Source organism: Actinoplanes sp. NPDC049802 (assembly GCF_040656595.1). Classification (NCBI taxonomy): domain Bacteria; kingdom Bacillati; phylum Actinomycetota; class Actinomycetes; order Micromonosporales; family Micromonosporaceae; genus Actinoplanes; species Actinoplanes sp. NPDC049802. The sequence continues at coordinate 31,749 of NZ_JBFAMR010000031.1, read as the reverse complement.
CCGGGCGACCCGGACTGCGGTGGGAAATGCTCTGCCCGGACCCCGCCCACCTGCTCCTGGCGTTCCCCGTCCTCGGCGACCACACACCACCGCCGGAACATCACACGGCCGTGGCCCGGGCGCTCCGAGAGGCCGGCGCCGTCACACGCATCGATGACCTGGCCGCCGACCTGCTCGAACACCGCCCCGTCCGGGTCCTGCTGAACGCCTGCCTACCGGCCGGCCTCGCGCAGCATCCGCTCCGACTCCGGATCCAGCATGATCTCCCGAACCTCCTGTGCGCACCGGCACGCGACGGCGATCTTCGCCGCCCATGCCAGCGCCTCCTCCCGGGAGCCCACGTCGATCACGGAGAAGCCGCCGACGACCGCCTTGGTCTCCGGGAACGGGCCGTCCACGACCGTCCCGTCGGCGCCCACCACGCTCGCCCGCTGCCGGTGCAGCCCGGCGCCGTACACCCACACCCCGGCGTCGATCGCCTCCTGCACCACCGCATGCGACGCCGCACCCACCTCCGGGAAGTCCTCGTCCCGGATGTGATCCATCGACCCGTCATCGAACGAGATCAGAAACTGCGCCATCTGTGCTCCTCAACTCCGGTGGCCTCTGCCGGCCACCACTCACCACATCCACGAACGGTCCACCCCCGATCGGACACCACCCCGGAATAATCTTCCGCCGGCCCGGTCGGCCGTCACCCCCACCCACCTGTAGCCACCACCCCCGACCGCGGCGAAACCGCCCAGACCGCATCCCTCCGTCCCGAGCAACCCGAGCGCGGCCTGCCCGACCGGGTGGGCGCACACAGCGCCTCGTTCGTGCGCTCCGAGCACCGCTGCGGCCCTCGCCAGTGACCACGCAGAGCCAATGTGCGTGCGGTCCGGGCCTCGGGAAGGTGCGGGAGAACCAGACGGTCAGCAGGGTCAAACCTGGCAGCCGGCCGGGCACGACCGGCCGCTGGGCCGCAGCGGCCCGTGCGGGTTACTGCCGGGCGGCCCAGACGGCGATGGCGGCCCGGTTGGCGAGGCCGAGTTTCGCGCCGATGTTGCGGATGTGGGTGTCGACGGTACGGGCGCTGATGCGCAGCCGTGCCCCGATCTGGGCGCTGGTGAGTCCCTCGGAGAGCAGGCCGCTGATCTCCTTCTCGCGGGTGGTGAGGCCGCCGCCGGGTGCCGCGGAGGCGCGGCGGGAGACGGGTTCGTCGAGGGCCACCCGCAGCGCGTGATCGAGGCCGTGCGCGCCGGCGTCGGCTTCGGTGGCGGCGTCGTCCGCGCCGATCAGCTTCTCGATGGCGGTCAGGGCGCGGGCGCGGCCGGTGTCGAGCGGGCGCATGCCGGTCAGGTCGACGCCGAGGCGCAGTCGCCGGGCGTGGGCGGCGCCGAGCAGCCAGGTGGCGCGCCGGGCCTGCTCGTGCGGGTCGCCGGCGGTGGGCGCCTGCTCGCCGTGGGGGTCGCCGGCGGTGGGCAGGCGGGCGGCGATGATCAGGGCGGCGAGTTCGACGCCCCAGATCTGGCCCCACTGGTCGTCCAGGGAGCGTTGCATGCCGAGGCTGCGCTCGAGCAGGCCGGCGGCGGTGTCGTGGTCGCCGGCGAGCCAGTGTGTGTGCGCGCAGCTCCACAGGGCCCAGCTCAGTGCCCACGGGGCCCCGGCCTGTTCGGCGTCGTGGAGGTGTTCGGCGGCGTAGGCCGTGGCGTCCGGGTGGCCGGTGAAGGCGGCGGCGATCGTTTTCATCAGCCGGGCCATGTGCCGGTCGCCGGCCAGGCCGGCGCCGCCGGCCGCGGCGGCGGCCTGGGCGGCGGCGAGCAGGTCGACGGCGGCGGGGTCGCCGTCGAGCAGGATCGCGGCGGCGCCGGCGGCGAACAGGATCGGCGGGATGTCGGCGCCGGCGGCCGCGCGGGCGGCGGCGAGCAGCGCGGTGCTGGTGTCGCGGCGGCCGCGGGCGGCGGCGATCCAGGCGGCGGTGGCGGCGGTGGCGGCGTACCCGAACGGGTCGTCGCCGGGGCCGGGGCCGAGGGTGCGTTCGAGCCGGGTGGCGGCGATGTCGAGGAAGCCCCAGAAGAAGGGGGCGCGGGTGCGGACCAGGTCGCGGGCCATCGCGCGGGCGTCGGCGTACGCGCCGGTGGCGAGGCTGTGGTCGATGGCGGTGACGATGTCGGGCAGTTCGTCGCGGACGGTGGTGAGCACCTGCAGTTCGTGCGGGCCGAGCCAGCCGGCGGCGCTGCGGGCGAGCCAGTCGCGGTAGTGGTCGCGGTGCCGGTCGCGGGCCTGCCCGGCCTGTTCGCCGAGTTGCCGCAGCCCGTACTCGCGGAGGGTGGCGAGCATGGTGAAGCGGGCCGGGTGGGTGTCGGTGGCGGCGATCAGCACGGATTTGTCGACCAGGCCGTCGAGGGCGGCCGGGTCGGCGACGGCCGCGGCGGCGGCCGCGGTGAACGGGCCGTCGAACACGGAGGTGGCCAGCCACAGTTGTTGTTCGGGTGCGGTGCACTGCCGGTAGCTGAGCTCGACGACCCGGTTCAGGCCGGTGAGCAGGCTGAACCGGTCGGCGACGCCGTCGGTCAGTTCGGTCAGTGACATGGTGCGGGCCCGGCGGGCGGCGAGTTTGATCGCCAGCGGCAGCCCGTCGAGGTGTTCGCAGAGCCGCGCGACGGCGCCGGTGTCGGCCAGGGCGGCGGGGGAGACGCCGCCGGCCTGGGCGAGGTCGGTGAACAGTTGGGCCGCGTCGGGTCCGGCCAGCGGCGGCACGGTGACGGTGTGCTCGCCGTCGACGCCGAGGCGCTGCCGGCTGGTGGCGAGGATGCGCAGCCCGGGTGCGGCGCGCAGCAGGGTGGTGACGGCGTCGGCGGCCTGGTCGACGACCTGGTCGCAGGTGTCCAGGACGAGCAGGCCGGGTTGCGCGCCGAGGTGGGCGAGGACCACGTCGGGGCCGGCGGCGCCGTGGTGGCGGATGCCGAGGGCGAGCGCGAGGTGGGCCCACAGGTGTGCCGGGGCGGGGTCGTGCAGGGCCGCCAGGTCGGCGTAGCGGACGTGGTCGGCTGCTGCGGCGGCGCGTAGGGCCAGCCAGCTCTTGCCGACGCCGCCGGGACCGGTGAGAGTGAGCAGCCGGGTCCGTTCCAGCAGCCGGGTGACGGTGCCGAGAAGGTCGTCGCGGCCGATGAATGGGCCCAGGTCGAGTGGCAGGCTGCCGGTGCGGTCCCCGATCATCGACGCACCATACCGGTTTTCGCGTAGACGTTCGGTACCCCCTAGGCGATTGTCCAGATGCGACAGTTGTCATGATCATGAGAGACTTCGTCCGCTCGCCGCGGTCGGTGCCGCCGGTCGCCCCCCTTTCCATTGGCCTCCGGCACCGGCCGCGGCGTCTTTCGTCGCCGGGCCTCTCGTGCCTCTCGTGCGTTGTCGTCCCGGCGTCCACCGGCCGGCCTTTACGTTCTGTGGTTCATTACTGTACTAATGAACCATGTTCGACGACCGCAGCCCGATCTACCGGCAGATCGCCGACCAGATCAAGGACGACGTGCTGCGCGGTGTGCTGGCGGCCGACCAGCAGGTGATGTCCACCAATCAGTACGCGGCCTACTACCGCATCAACCCGGCCACCGCCGCCAAGGCGTTCCAGCAGCTCGTCGACGAGGGCGTCATCTACAAACGCCGCGGCGTCGGCATGTTCGTCGCCGCCGGCGCCCAGCGGCGGCTGCGCGAGCAGCGGCGCGAGCGCTTCTTCGCCGAGGTGCTCGAGCCGATGGTCGCCGAGGCCGGCGCCCTGGGCATCCCGGTCGCCGACATCGTGGCCCGCATCAACCAGCTCACCTCCCCGGGAGACGGCCGATGATCACCACCACCGACCTGCGGGTCCGCTACGGCGACACCACCGCCCTGGACTGCCTCGACCTCGACCTGCCCGCCGGGCACATCTACGGCCTGCTCGGCCGCAACGGCGCCGGCAAGACCACCCTGCTGGCCACCCTCGCCGGCTTCCGCAGACCCACCGCCGGGCGGGTGCTGCTCGACGGTGAGCCGGTCTTCGAGAACCGCCGCGCCACCACCCGGATCTGCCTGATCCGCGACGACGGCGGCCTCGGCGACGGCATCGACAAGATCGGCGACGTGCTCGACATGGCCCGCGCGCTGCGCCCGTCGCACGATGCGAAGTACGCCGCCGCGCTGCTGGAGAAATTCGGCCTGTCCCGCAAGCAGAGCCTCGGCAGCCTGTCGCGGGGCCGGCGATCCGCCTTCGGCATCGTCGTCGGCCTCGCCTCGCGCGCCCCGCTGACCATGTTCGACGAGGCCCACCTGGGCATGGACGCACCCAGCCGGCGGATCTTCGCCGACGAACTGCTGGCCGACTACGCGGCCCACCCGCGCACGTTCATCCTGTCCACCCACCTCATCGAGGAGCAGAGCCCGCTGTTCGAGCAGGTGCTGATCCTGCACAAAGGGCGGCTGCTGCTGCGCGAGGACCTCGACGACCTGCGCGGGCGCGGCGTGGCGGTGACCGGCCCGGCGACACTGGTCGACGACTTCGTCACCGGCCTGACCGTGCTCGGCGAGCGCAGCCTCGGCCCGACCAAGGAGGTCACCGTCTACGGCGCGCTGGCCGAGCAGGACCTGCAGGCCGCCCGCCGGCACGGCCTGCAGCTGGGGCCGGTGGCCGTGCAGGACCTGTTCATCCATCTGACCGGAGGTGTCCCGTGAGCCGCTGGCCGATCGGCCGCTACCTGCTCGCCAACCACACCGTCTTCCTGACCGGCGTGCTGATCGCCGTCTACCTGCTGACCGCCGTCCTCGTGGCGGTGGCCGCGCTGGTCACCGACGTCACCGTCAGCGGTGTCGACATCACCGGCCAGGTGCTGCAGTGGCTCGCCGTCGCCTACGGCTACAGCGCCACCGCCCTGCTGTCGACGGTCCTGACCCACGGCCGGACCCGCCGCGAGTTCCTGGTCCAGCATCCGGTGTTCCAGATCGTGACGGCCGGCGTGCTGGCCGCGGTGGTCACCGGCGCGTACGCGGTGGAGGCGGCGGTCTACCGCGCGGCCGGCTGGAGCCGTGCTCTGCAGGATCACCGGGTCTTCGCCGTCGACGACTATCCGACGATCTTCCTGGCGTACGCGAGCATGCTGGCGATCTGGATGATGACCGGCGCGTTCCTCGGCGCCGCCTTCTACCGGTGGCAGGCCGCCGGCGCCGCCGCCCTGGTGCCGGCCGCGATCGTGCTGACGCTCAGCGGCGGCGCCAACGGCTTTCTCAGCCTGCCGTTCGCCCGCCTCGGCCTGAGCAGCCCACCGGAGATCGTCGTCGTCACCGTGGTGGCGGTGGCCGCCGGCTGGGCGCTGCTGTGGGCGACACTGCGCGACGTCGCGCTGCGTACCCGGGTGCCGGTGTGACCCGGCGTCTGCTGGTCACCGGCGCCACCGGTTCGCTGGGCCGCCGCGTGATGGCCCGCGCCGCGGCCGCCGGCTTCCAGCCGGTCGGCGCGTCGCTGTCCGCCTCCGAGCTGCGCCTGGACATCCGCGACCCCGCCGACGTACGCCGGGTGATCGCCGACGTCCGGCCGGACGCGATCGTGCACACCGCCGCGGGCCGCGACCGCGACGACTGGCCGGCCACCGCCGACGGCGCGGCGAACGTGGCGCTGGCCGCCGCCGGGATCCGGCTCGTGCACGTGTCCAGCGACGCGATCTTCTCCGGCCGCCACGGCGAGTACGACGAGGACGCCCTGCCGGACCCGATCTACCCCTACGGGGCGGCGAAAGCGGCCGCCGAGACCGCGGTGCGCGCCATCGACCCGGGCGCCGCGATCGTGCGCACCTCGATCATCATGGGTGACGGCCGTGGCGCCCACGAGATCCTCACTCACGACCTGATCGCCGGCCGGGTCGGCGGCGCGCTGTTCACCGACGAGATCCGCAAGCCGGTGCACGTCGACGACCTGGCCGACGCGCTGCTGGAGCTGGCCGGCGGCGACTACGCCGGGGTGCTCAACGTGGCCGGCCCGGACGCGATCAGCCGCTACGACCTCGGCGTGCTGGTGGCCCGCCGCGACGGCCTCGACGCGGCCGCGATCCCCGCCGCCAGCCTCGCCGGGCGGGGCCTGGCCCGGCCCGCCGACCTGCGGCTGGTCACCGCCCGGGCGGTCGGGCTGCTGTCGGTGCGGCTACGCGGGGCGCGGGAATTCGTTCGAGCCGAGCGCCGGTGACGGCCGATACTGGCGCGATGAGCACCAGCCGCACGATCCGCGTCACCGTCCGCGGGTCCTTCGACAACCTGTCCGACGCCCAGAGATCCGAGCTGATCGCCGCCGGCGACCGGCACGCCGACATCCTCGCCGTGGAGTACACCGAGGACGGCCATCTCACCTACGACCTGGCCGCCCGGCCGTTCTTCTGTTTCCGGTTCGCCGAGCAGGTCGACGCCGAACGGGAGATCCCGAAGGTGACGCAGCGGGCCGAGGCCAAGGCGGCGGCGTGGATGACCGAACGCGGTTACGGCTTCAAACGGATCACCTCGCAGACCGTCGACATGTCGGAGATCCCGCTCGGCAAACGCGGCCGCCAGCGCCGACCCTAGGCCGGCGCCGGGTTCCTGCCGCTCGCCCTCGTCGAGCGGCAGCAACCCGGCGCGGCCCGATCGGCCCGGACGAGGCCGCCGTCGAGCAGATCGTGCTCGCCGGCCCCGGTAAGGCCCCCGGGCGGCGCGGAGGCGCCATCGGCCGGCCCGGCCTCGTACTCGCTGGTGGCGGCGAGTGCGCAGCGGCCCCGCCGCCGACTTGAGAAGAAAAACCGGGTGCAACCAAGCGGCAACCGAGAGTGCCCGCCGGTTGCACCCGTAGCCGCGAAAAGTTCCCCCTGTCAGCCGGTCAGCCGACACAGGGGGAATCGAAATGACCGCCACCGTGCAGCCGAAGTCCGTCAGCCGCGACCAGGAGCAGCTCATCCGCGACAACATGGCGCTGGTCGGCCACATGGTCCGCGAGATGCTGTTCAAGGTGCCGCCGCACGTGCACCGCGACGACCTCGCCTCCGCCGGGTACGCCGCGCTGGTCACCGCCGCCCAGGCCTACGACGCCGAGCGGGGCATCCCGTTCGGCCGGTTCGCCGCCGTACGGGTGCGCGGGGCCCTGCTCGACGAGCTGCGCAGCATGGACTGGGCGAGCCGGTCGGTACGGGCCCGGGCCCGCCGCGCCGACGTGGCCCGCGAGGAGCTGACCCGGCAGCTGGGCCGGATGCCGACGCCGGAGGAGCTGGCCGAGCTGCTCGGTGTGGCGGTGGGGGAGCTGTCCAGCGTCGACGACGACGTGCAGCGTGCCGCGGTGCTGTCGTTGCAGGGTTTCGCGGCGGGCGCCGCCGAGGACATGGTCACCGAGTCGTCGATGAACCCGGAGGAGATGCTGCTGCACCGCGAGCGGCTGGGGTACCTGCACGACGCGGTGGCGGTGCTGCCGCAGCGGCTTCGGTTCGTGGTGGAGGCGTCGTTCCTGCAGGAGCGGCCGCTGTCGGAGGTGGCCGCGCAGCTGGGCGTCACCGAGTCGCGGGTGTCGCAGCTGCGCACCGAGGCGCTGGCCCTGCTGCGCGACGGCCTGTCCACCCACATGGAGCAGAAGGGGGCGCCGGCCGGCAAGGACGGCTGTGTGGCCCGGCGCCGTGCCGCCTACGCCGCGCAGATCGCCGCGCGCAGCACCATGAGCAGCCGTCTGGCGGTCACCGACCTGAACGGGCAGCGCCTGGCCGCTGCCGCATGAGCCGGGTGCCGGCTTCGGCCGGTCACCGACCTGAACGGGCAGCGCCCGACCGCTGCCGCCTGAGCCGGATACCGGCCGGGCCGTCGCGCGATCAGCGCGGCGGCCCGGTCTGCTTCTGACGGGCCGGGCGCAGCCACACGTCTTCGAGGCCGTCCTCGGGATCCCACTGCTCGCCGATCTTGCGGAAGCCGAATCCGGCGATGACCGCCCGGGAGCCGACGTTGTCGGGCCGGATGCTGGCGCGTACCGCCGTGATCCGCGGGTCGTCGTCGGCGCGGCGCAGCAGTGCCGCGAGCATCGCCTTGGCGTGCCCGCGCCGGCGGTGGGCGGGATCGACGGAGTAGGCGACCTCGACCACGCCGTCGCCGTCCGGCGGGCCGTGGAAGCCGCCGTGGCCGACGACGATCCCGCCGGGTTCGGCGATCGCGGCGCGGGCGATCCAGTCCTCGGCCTCCGGATTGCGGCGGATGTCGTCGAGGCGCACCTGCCAGAGCCGGTTCTCCTCGACGAGGTACGCGCTGAGCGGGTGCCCGGCGGCCGCGCCGGCGGCGTCGAGGTCCCCGGCCACGAGCGCGGTCAGCACGGTGGGGGAGAGCTTGAGGAAGCGGATGGACGACATGGCCGCATGATCACACACGGTGGTGATCAACAGCACTGTTCAGTTGTGCACAACTGAATTGGGCACTACTGTTCCGGTCATGCGTGAGAGCACCGCCCTGGACCAGATGATCTGCTTCCAGCTCTACGCGGCCAGCCGCGCCATGACCGCCCTCTACCGCCGCCACCTCGAACCCCACGGCCTCACCTACCCCCAATACCTCGTCCTGCGCATCCTCTGGCACGACGGCCCCACCACCGTGCGTGACCTCGGCCGCACCCTCAGCCTCGACAGCGGCACCCTCTCACCGCTACTCAAACGCCTCGAAACCCAAGGCCACATCCGCCGCGAACGCGGCACCCACGACGAACGCACCGTCTGGATCCACCCCACCGACACCGGCACCGCCCTGCGCGACGCCGTCGGCGACCTCACCCAGCAACTCGTCTGCGCCACCGGGCTCACCCTCGACGAACTCACCCAACTGCACCACCTGCTCAGCCGCGCCCGCGGCCGAGCCACCACCCCTCCGGAAGGACCACGATGACCGCCCTCTACACCGCCTCCGCCACCGCCACCGGCGACGGCCGCAGCGGCCACGTCCGCTCCAGCGACGGCGTCCTCGACCTCGACCTCACCGTCCCCAAGGAGCTCGGCGGCCCCGGCGGCCAGCTCACCAACCCCGAACAACTGTTCGCCGCCGGCTACGCCGCCTGCTTCCACAGCGCCCTCAAGCGCGTCGCCGCCAACCAGAAGATCACCCTCACCGACACCGCCATCACCGTCGACGTCGGCATCGGCCCCCTGCCCACCGGCGGCTTCGGCCTCACCGTCACCATCGAAGCCGAACTCCCCGGCCTCGACGAAACCACCGCCAAAACCGTCCTCGACGCCGCCCACCAACTCTGCCCCTACTCCAACGCCACCCGCGGCAACGTCGACGTCCAGCTCACCCTCGCCTGAACCGACCGCATTGTGCCGGGCCGCACCACCCGCGGCCCGGCACAATGCTGTCCGCACCCGACCAGAAAAAACCGCGGCCACAATGTCGAAACCAGCCCCGCCCCATCGTGTAAACCACGACAGAGCCCGGCACACGACAGGAGCCACACCATGCGCCAGTACCTGCTCGCCATGTACCAGCCCGTCGGCGACCCGCCCCCGCCCGAAAAACTCGAACCCGTCATGACCGAACTCGCCACCCTCACCGACGAGATGAAAGCCACCGGCACCTGGCTCTACTCCACCGCCCTGCACCCCACCGCCACCGCCACCGTCGTCCGCGACCACGACGGCGAACCCGTACTCACCGACGGCCCCTACGCCGAAGGCAAGGAACACCTCGGCGGCTTCACCGCCATCACCGCCCCCGACCTCGACGCCGCCCTAGGCTGGGCCGCCCGCATGGCCCACATCACCGGCCTGCCCATCGAAGTCCGCCCCATCTCCTTCATCGGCTGACCCACACCCCGAGGACGGACACGGCGATGACCGAAGACATCGAGAAAACCTTCAGAGCCGAGTACGGCCGCGCCGTGTCCGTCCTCATCCGCACCTTCGGCGACATCGACCTCGCCGAAGACGCCGTCCAGGAAGCCTTCACCACAGCCCTGCACACCTGGCCCCGCAACGGCATCCCACCCAGCCCCGCCGGCTGGATCATCACCACCGCCCGCAACCGCGCCATCGACCGCCTCCGCCGCGACGCCACCCGCCACCACAAACACGCCCAAGCCCACGAACTGTGGCCCACCGAACCCGACACCCACGACGACACCACAGCCGTACCCGACGACCGGCTCCGGCTCATCTTCACCTGCTGCCACCCCGCACTCGCCCCCACCGCCCGGGTAGCACTCACCCTCCGCCTACTCGGCGGCCTCAGCACCGCCGAGATCGCCCGCGCCTTCCTCGTCCCGGAAACCACCATGGGCCAGCGGCTCTCCCGCGCCAAAGCCAAAATCCGCGACGCCGGCATCCCCTACCGGATCCCCGAAGACGCCGACCTGCCCGCCCGCCTGCCCGCCGTACTCCTCGTCCTGTATCTGATCTTCAACGAGGAACGCACCGCAACCGAAGCGATCCGCCTGACCCGCATCCTCGCCCACCTCATGCCCGACGAACCCGAAGTCACCGGCCTGCTCGCCCTCATGCTGCTCACCGAAGCCCGCCGACCCGCCCGCACCGGACCCGACGGCCACCTCATCCTGCTCGCCGACCAGGACCGCACCCGCTGGAACCCCACCCTCACCAGCGAAGGACTCCAACTCGTCCGCGACTGCCTACGCCGCGACCGGCCCGGCCCCTACCAGATCCAAGCCGCCATCAACGCCGTCCACACCAGCACCCCCACCGACTGGACACAGATCCTCGCCCTCTACAACCACCTCCACACCCTCACCCCCACCGCGGTCGTCGCCGTCCACCGCGCCATCGCCCTCGCCGAAGTCCACGGCCCCGCCGCCGGACTCGACGCCCTACCCGACAACCTCGACCGCTACCACGTCCTGCACGCCGCCCGCGCCGACCTGCTACGCCGACTCGGCCGCCACACCGAGGCAGCCGCCGCCTACACCCGCGCCGCCCAACTCACCACCGACCCCGCACAACGCCACTACCTGACCACCCGAGCCCACGACCCCGACTGACTACCGTGGCCACATGCCTGAACTGATCCCACCCACGACCACCCTGCACACCGCCTTCCGCGACTGCCGCACCGACTGGGGACCCGGCACCCACGAAGACGGCTTCGGCATCACCACCACCGACGACCCCGACACCCCCGCCGGCTTCACGACCTGGATCCACCGCATCACCACCCGGCCACACAGCACACCACGCTGGATCGTCGAAGACGGCCACCTCCTCGGCGCCATCACCCTGCAACACCGCCTCAACGAACAGACCGGCCACATCGGGTACGGCATACGCCCCTCCGCCCGCGGCCACGGACTCGCCACCTGGGCCCTCGCCCAGACCCTCACCCTCGCGCACACCACCGGCCTCGACCGCGTCCTGCTGCTCTGCGCCAGCGGCAACACCGCCTCCGCCCGCACCATCGAACGCAACGGCGGCACCCTCGCCGGCGACAACGGCCACATGAAGCGCTACTGGATCACCCTCGGCAACGGCGGCGCGCCCCAACCGGCCTCCACGTCACCAATAAACTGACGAAGGTGAAACCCCAGCCCCGGGCACTCCCGCAATCCGACCTCCAGGCAATCTTCGGCGTGCTCGCCATCGTGCACGGCCACCTGTTCGACGACGAACTGCCACCGGCCCTGGTGGAGCAGCTCCTCAACCGACTCACACACCACGGGCCACTACCCGACGGCGCCACCCCGGGCGAGCTCAACGCCCTCCTGGCCGACCTGTGCCAGCGCATGCACTGGGCGATGGCAGACGACCACGGCGACTATCCCGAGCCGATGCCACGCCGAACCACCTACTACCTCGACGTCCCCGACGACGAAACCGAAACCTGCATGGCAGCCCTCACCGCACTCGGCGGCGAGGTGAGCCGCCACCCGGCCGACCCGGGCCGGCCGAACAACTGGTCGATCGCAGCGGCGTTTCCGGACCTCCCACCAGACCCCAGCCACCACGCCCGGATCGCACAGCTGTCCGCACTGGCCCACCGCCACGGCGGCGAAATGACAGGCTTCGGCAGGTGAGCACCCATCACCTCACCGCCCCGGCCTCCCGAGAGCCTGACCGAGACAGCGAGCAACCTCCAACACCGGCCGGCACCGCCCGGATCTCACCACCGCGCCCCACCGCGCAACGAAAAAGGGGCACGGCCCACGCCGTACCCCTCAGTCAGTCGTCCTCCTCGTCGCCACCGTCATCGTCATCGTCGTCCTGCTCGCCACCCGGACAACCACTCAACGTCAACAACGTCGCCGCGCCGCCGGCCACCAACAGCACCCGCCCGAACAACACCCGCCTGCTGAACTTCACCTCATCCATGGCCGGATTCTGTCACACCAACTCGCCCAACACCCGATTCGTCCGGTTAGCCGACACCGCCGCACGCTGCTGCTCCGCCGTCACCTCGATATACGACTGCGACGTCGCCAACGACGCATGCCCCAGCAACCGCATGATCTCCGACGCGTTCGCCCCGTCCTCCGCCAACCGCGTCGCGAACGTATGCCGCAACGCATGCAACTGCGCACCCCGCGGCACCCGGTCACCCACACCCGCCCGCCGGAAACACGAACGCACCAGATACTGCAGCCCACCACGCCGCAACGGCTCACCACGCCGATCCACCAGCAGGGGAGCGACGGCACCCACCCGCCCGAACCGCACCCGCCGGCTCTCCAGATAACGCCCCACCGCCGCGCTCAACCCGGCCTCGATCGGCACCGTCCGCGGCCGCCCACCCTTACCGGCCACCTCCACCCGCCGCTCACCGTCACGCCCCGTCACCGAACCCACCCGCAGCGCCAACATCTCCGACAGCCGCAACCCCGCACACAACGCCAGAGCCAGCACCACCACATCCCGCTCCGGCCACGGATCACGCTGCGACGTATCCGCCTTGCTCACCGCCCGTAACAACAACTCGGGCGTGTCCTCACCACGCAACGGCTTCGGAACCAGCACCGACTGCCGCGGCTTGTCCACCGCCGACATCGGATTGCCCGCCACCACCTGCTCGGTGACCAGAAACGTGAAGAACGCATTCCACGACGACCAGGCCCGCGACACCGACGCGGGGGAGCGGGACGCCGCGAAACGCGCGAACGCCCCCCGCAACACGCGAGGGGAGAGGTCACTCACGGTGAGCGGGGCGGGGTCAGCCGACTGCAACACCGACAGCAGATCCCGACGGTACGCCGCGAGCGTGTGCACCGAAGGCTTCCGGGTGGCACGTGCGGTTAGGAACGCGTCAACCAACTCGAGAACCGACTCATGCTGCATAAGACATATTATGCAGCAAATATCGGCGTTTGTGCTGCTTGAGGCCGCGAATCATCAACATTCGTGATGGCGTTCACCCGCTTTGGCTGATCCTGCCGCCGGGCGACGTGACGACGCTGGTCACCGCGCGACCAACCGAAGGCCGAGCAAAACCCCTGCGGGTACGCGTGCGCGATCCGAAGCAGCCCGGCCGAGCGGGGCAGGGCATCCGTCCGCTCCGGCCGCCGCCGGGAAGCCTGCCCGATTCGCCTGTCCGCACACATCGGGGCTCCGCGCGTACGCCGGCGGGCTTCTGTCCGCCCGTCGCGTGCTCGCGCCCTGCGGCCGACGCGTGCAGTGCGTCCGCTGGATCCGAACAACCCGCGGCGGGTGAGCGGGGGGATGTCGATCAAAAGCACGCGTTGTAGCGACGTGCGGGGCCTCTCGGGGGCGCCGCCGAGAGGCCCACCTGAAGGCAGGTTGACATAATATCGATTATCGACCTGGCAAATTGAGGTCGACTGGGAGTGGCTTACAGGCTGAGAAGCGAAACCGATTCTGCTCAGCGGTCCCTGGTTCGGCGGCACTGACACCGAAACGCCGTCCTCTTCCACGAGACCGCCTATGGCATCAGCGCATGGCCATCTCGGACAAGCACGCGGATCGTCCCTATGGTGGCTTGCGTGCCCATACCTGATTTCGTCGTCGCTCTACGCTCCAAGATCGGTCAGGTCCCGCTGCCTCTGAACGGCGTGATCGCCGTTGTCCTCGACGAGCGCAACCGGGTCCTCCTCGTCCGGCGATCGGACAACGGCGAGTGGGCTCTCACGACAGGATGTCTGGAACCCGGCGAACAACCGGCCGACGGTGCCCTGCGCGAGGTGTTCGAGGAGACCGGTGTCCTCGTATGGGTGGAGCGTCTGCTCTGCGTAGAAGCGCTGGACCTGTCCGTCGCGCCGAACGGCGATCAGGTCTACTGGCTCGCCGTCGGGCTGCGGTGCCGCATGGTCGAGAGCGATGCGGGAGTCGGCGACGACGAGTCGATCGAGGTCGGCTGGTTCGATCAGGATTCGGTGCCGCCACTCCCCCCTCATCAAGCACGATGCCTGGCTCTCGCTCTGGCTGAGGACGCCGCGCCGTGGATCGCCGATCCTGTCTGGGAGCCCGGCTCAACCTCGTGAGAGTGTGAGAAGCCGCCCTACGCAGGGTGAATACGGTTGTGATGACGTGATCGTCCGGTTGCTCGCAACGGCTTTCGGCAAGCCTGACGGGCGTACGGATGGAGCGCGGTCTGGTGGCCGGCTCCCGTAGGCTGCGGTCCATGCCTGACCAGTTCGAGACCGGTACAACGGACGCCGAGCGGTTGCGGGCGTGCGGCGGCGACCCGGTGGGGTACCCCGTTTGTGACTGATCACGAGGGTGTGACCCCCTGCGGTTGAACAGTGATCCGCCGGCCGGGTGGCCGAATCCACGGCGTTCCGCCGTACGGATCCTGTCTGCGGCGTTCCTCGTGGTGATCACCGGGGTGACAACGCTTGTCGCGATGGCCGCGGTGATCACGGGGAAGCGATCGGGTTCGGGCTGGGGGCGGCTCTGGTCGCGCACGTCACGGCGATCGTCGTGATCGGTCTGTGGTGGCCCCGCGACGGGTGTCGACGACCAGGGCGAGCGGGGGCTGGCGTTTCCCTATGCGCGCCTGCCCTCCTACCTGCTCGCGGTGACGGTGGCCATCGTGGTCGCGCTCGCGGCCGGTTTGCGGTGTTGATGGCTTTCGGCGGTACCGGTACGGGCTGGGTGCCGGTGAGTCTCTGTTGAGGACGGCCACCGTACCCCTGGTGGAAGGCGTCGCGGGGATCGGGGCGGTGGGGCGACAGTCGCCGGCGAGGCGGCGAGGTGTGCGTGCGGTGGACAGGGTTGAGTCGGGTGTCGAACGTTTGTGCCACTCCCCTGTCGGGTGTGCCGGCCAGCCGTCCCCGGTTCGTGTTGGCGGTGATGCGGTGCATCCCGTCGAGGCCGGCGCGAGCGATCAGCCGTGGTGGCCTCGGTGCGGCGCGGAAGGTGTGTGCCCGTGCGCTGGCGTCGATCTGCCTCGTACGCGTGCTGCTTCCTCCCGGGCCGCTTCCTGGCCGAATGTTGCGAGGGCGGTGAATCTGGCGTTCAGGTCGTCGACCCATTGCGCCGGCGTGCGGTGGTCCGGCAGTGCGATGCCGGCCTCGGCGCGCCACAGCGCGTCACCCAGAACGGTGCGCAGGTGCCAGGCCATGATCCGGTCCATGTCCACTGTCGTGCCGGACAGGCGCTCGTACTGAGCCACCGTCGCGGTGAACAGTTCGATGTCGCAGTCTGCGGGTAGGCATCGTAGGTCGAACTCGGGTTCGCCGGTGCCCGCGGTCTCCCAGTCGATGACAAGGTTCAGGCGTGGCGGTTCGCGAGTCCAGAGGTGGTTGTCGCCGTGGAGGTCGCCGTGCACGAGAACGGTCCGGCCGGGTGCCGTGAGTGCCTGGTCGGCCCAGTCGCACCAGTTCATCACCCGGTCGCGCTGGTTCGGCCGGATCAGCGGCCCGAATCGGGCCCGTAGGGTTTCCGTCGAGGCATGCGCCATGGGCTCGGGCAGGGTGCCCATCGTCTCGGACACCGCCTTGAGCACACCAGGATCGTGCAGGTGGGCCAGGAGCGTGGCCAGTTCATTCGCGGCGTTCTGCCGGTCAGCCGGGCCGATCAGGTGTCGTACGGCGAAGAACGGTGTCGCGGCCGCCCGGCGGGTGACGAGCATCGCCGGATCGGTGGAGGCCGCGACAACCGTGGGCAGCGGCAACCGCGGTGCTGCCGCCCGTAGTGCGTCCAGCATTCTTATCTGGTGGCGGATCCGCAGGGCGGGCGGGTGGGCCCAGGCGAACTTGACCACGAACCGGCCGTCGATGTCGGCGCTTGCCGTGCACCATTGCGGATCATCGCTCGGCTCGAGGTTTCGGGGCGTGATCGTGCCGTCGGCCAGCTGGGGCGCCACCGTGTGCAGCGCTGCGCGCAACGCATTCACGGTCGGCTCGGCCAGCCACGTCAATGCCACCCGGACAGCATGAACGATCCAACTGGTCGCTCGCCAACGGATCGAGGTGCCGGAGTCGAGTTGCGGCGCGGGACCGGTCGTCGTCTTCTGCGGCTTGTGACAGGGTGAGTTGATGGCCGATTTCGATGAGGAGTACGAGGCGGAGATGTCGGTGCGGTTGGCGTGCCCGCCGGAGCGGGTTTGGGCCGCTCTGACCGTCGCCGACGAGCCGGCGGCCTGGTATCGGCCGGCTGAGCTCGCGCCGCAGGCGTTCTCCGAGCCGGTGGTGGGTGGCCGGTTCCGTGTGGGTTCGACGGTGTCTCAGGCCGGCTTTTCCGGCGAGTACCTGGTGCTCGACATGCCGTGCCGGATTGAGCAGACATGGCGTTGGGATGGCGAGGCGCGGGAGAGTCGTGTCCGGATCGGGCTTGTCGCGGATGGTGACAGCACCGAGGTCAGGGTCGTCCACGGCCGGTTGGACGCCGCGACGGCGGAGGCCTGCCGGCAGGGTTGGGTGAGCTGCCTGAGTCGGCTTCCCGCTCACCTCGCCCGGGGTTAGGCCGTCCGTTCCCCTGGCTTCGGCGGGCCTGGCCTCTGGCGTAGGTTGCTGGCGTGACTGAGGTTCGCTTGCAGGTCCATTGTCGGGTGGAAGTGCTGATCGACGACGTGGCGGCGGTCCTGGATCGTGCCGAGGCCGAGTTGCGTGCCGCTGATATCGACTGGGCCGCTGAGGAGGACACTCTCGACGAGGCGGTGGCCGAGTTGCGTGCCGATGTGCCGCGCGCGCTGGCTGGTCTCATCGATCCGGCCCGCCTGCTGCGTGGCATTCCCGGTGTCTCTTTCGGTGGTGCCCACTGCTGGGCCGACTCTGCCTGACCGTGCCGGGTGGGCTGGTGTGACGGTTGAGCCCGGCGGGCGCGGCAGGGGCCCGCCGGGGCAGGTGGTCGCGGGTCTTGTACGGCGGGTGCGGGTAGCCCGTACGAGAGAATGGGTTTTTCAGGTGCGGACGACGGCCTGGATGGTGTCGAGGGCCTTGAGTCGCTGTGGGCCGGTGCCGAGCAGGCCGTCGGGGATGATCAGTTCGTCGAGGCCGATCTCGCGGTAGCCGTCGACGGTCCGGGCGATCTCGGAGGTGCTGCCGCCGTAGACGGGGAAGGTGGCGTTGTCGGGCAGGGGGCCGTCGACGACGACGGCGGCTTGTGCGGTGCGGCCGATGGTGCGCGGGTCGCGGCCGAGTTCGGTGCAGTAGCGGTCGAGGATGCGTGACTTGTGGGCGATCACGTCGGGCAGGCCCCAGGTGTTCCACAGGTCGGCGTGTTCGGCGACGACCTTGAGCATGCGTTTTTCGCCTTTGGCGCCGATCAGGATCGGCATCGGGTCCTGGATCGGTTTGGGTTCGCAGACGGCGTCGGTGAGCTGGTAGTAGTTGCCGGTGAACGTGGTCGTCGGGGTGCGCAGCAGGCCGTGCCAGACCTGTAGCGCCTCGACGAAGCGGTCCAGTAGTTGTTTCACGGGGGGCAGTTCGATGCCGTACTGGTGGTGTTCGTTGATCTGCCAGCCGGCGCCGACGCCGAAGACGAAGCGGCCGCCGGTGATGTGGTCGACGGTGGCGGCCATGTTCGCCAGGACGGCGGGGTGCCGGTAGGTGTTGCCGTAGACGAGCGTGCCGATGCGTACCCGTGGGATCGCTGCGCCGAGCGCTGCCGCGAGTGAGCCGGCTTCCAGCATCGGTGTGGTGGGCTGTTCGCCGGCCGGAAGGTTGGGCATGAAGTGGTCGGCGATGTAGACGCCGTCCCATCCGGTGTCGGCGGCGTGCCGGGCCACTTCCAGGATGTCGGTGTACGGCTGGGCGGCGCTGGGCCAGATCGAGAGTCGCATGGGCGAAACCTTGCCAGAGGTGGCCGTTCGGCCCTGGGCTTGGTTCACCTAGGATGCCCGCCATGTGGGCGAACGGGGAGACGGTGATCGTTCCCATGCGGGCGATGACCGGGGGCGAGACCCTGGATGCCGCGGTGGCGCTGTTGCGGCAGCGGGCGCTGCCGTTGCTGGCCGTCGCCGCCCCGTTGGCGATCGTCGAGCAGGTGGTGCTGTTTTTCTGGCGTGCCGTGCTGGGGTTGGAGCCGCCGGTCTACTGGCCGGACGAGCCGTCGCTGTCCTGGTGGTCGATGATCTCCGCCGGGTTCGCGGTGGAGGCGTTCGTGATCGCGTTGCTCGGGGCGTATGCGGGGGCGGCCGCCGGTCCGGCGTTGCTGGGTCTGCGTGTCTCGCATCGGGCGGTGTGGCGGCGGTTCCGGCCGCTGTCGGCGATCGTGCTGGCGCTGGTGCTGGGCGGTGTGGCGTATGCGGCCACGTTCGGTGGTTTCCTCGGCCTGATTCTGATCTGGTTGCTGTTCGGGCTGGCGCCTGCGGTGTTGACGTTCGACCGGGTGCGGGGTCCGTTGGTCGCGATCGGCCGGTCGGCGGCGCTGTCGACGCGGGCGGGGATGCGTGCGGGCGGGTTGCGGTTGCTGGGTTACGGCGTCTGGTTGGCGATCCGGTTCGCGTTGGGCACCGGGTGGACGGCGGTCGTGGGGATGTTCGGTGCCGTTCCGGGCGTGCAGAGCTGGATGGTGTGGGCGGTGCCGGCGGCGTGGGCGGTGGCGAACACGCTCGCCTATGCGGCGCTGGCCTGCCTGGACGCGGTGTTGGTGGTGGAGACGCGGATCCGGACCGAGGGGTTGGACATCGCGGTGGGCCGGGCCCGTGGCCGCGGTGAGGACGGGACGGCGGCGCTGTTGGTGGTCGGGCGATGAGGGGCTACGACGAGTTCGTGGGCCGGGTCTTCGAGGTGGTGGCGCCCGGTCTGCTGCTGTTGATTCTGATCGCGGTGACGGCGCTGGTGTCGGCGTTGTGGTATTGGTTTCCGGCGTGGGTGCCGCGCCGGTGGCCGCGGTTGCGGGTGCCGCGTCTGCGGTTGCCGCGCTGGAGGCGTTCGGCGAAGGCGAAGCACGGTTCGAAGAAGGAGCCGGTGTCCCGGCGTCTGAGGCCGGAGAGGTCGCGTAGGCCGGGCAGAACCCCGGCGGTGGTGCGGCAGTCGGTCGCCGACCGGCTCGCCGCCGAAGGCCGGTACGCCGAAGCCATCCGGGAACGCCTGCGCGACACCGTCGCCGATCTCACCCGGGCCGGGGTCATCGATCCCGAGCCCGGTGCCACCGCTGCCGAGCTGGCGGCCGCGGCGAGTGCCGGCCGTCCGGGGGTCAGTCCCCCGCTGTCCGGTGCGACCGGCCTGTTCTCCGAGGTCTGGTACGGTCGGCGCCCGGCCGGGCGCGGCGAGGACGACCGGATGCGGGAGATGACCGCCGAGGTGCGTGCCGCCCTGCAGATCCCACCGGGAGCCGGCCGATGAAGCGCCGGATGCGGGTCGTCATCCCGTTCGGGCTGCTGGCCGCCGTGGTCACCGGCACGCTGATGGTTCACGCTGTCGAGACGCCGGACGTCGACGACCCGGAGTACCTGACGCCGCAGCAGGTGCGGCAGATCAGTGGTGGCACTCTCGCCGAACGGCTGCGGGCCGGGGGTGTCACCGTCGACCGGGCGACCAGCACCGACGACGCGGTGGAGGCCGTCACCCGGGCGGGCGCGGCGACTCTGTTCGTCTCGACCCCGGATCTGGCCGACATGCCGCAGTTGCGGAGGTTGCCGCG
The DNA here is from genome assembly GCF_040656595.1 of Actinoplanes sp. NPDC049802. Classification (NCBI taxonomy): domain Bacteria; kingdom Bacillati; phylum Actinomycetota; class Actinomycetes; order Micromonosporales; family Micromonosporaceae; genus Actinoplanes; species Actinoplanes sp. NPDC049802. The sequence goes on along the minus strand of NZ_JBFAMR010000031.1, from coordinate 11,776 downwards.
CGGCACCGAGGTGGTGGCGGTCAGCCCGTCGGAGTTGACGCTGCGCCGCGTCGACTGGCCGGTGTCGGTCGCGGGCACGCGCTGGACCAGTACGGTCGCCGATCCGGGCTGTGCCGATCCGGTCGCGACGGCGGCCGGTCCGGCGGCCGTGCTGCGCACCGGGTACGAGACCGAGGCGGGTACCGTCTGCTATGGCGGTGGTCTGGTGACGTTCCGCCACGACGGCCTGTTGGTGACGTTGGCCGGTTCGCCGGATCCGTTCCGTGACGACCGGATCGCCGAGCACGGTAACGCGCCGCTGGCGGTGGGGCTGCTGTCGCGGAACCCGACGCTGGTGTGGCTGGATGTCCACGAGCCGGACGTCACGCCGACGACGCCGCCGCCGACGTTCGAGTACACGCCGGACCCGGACGCCACCGACGAGTTCTACGAGGAGGACTTCTACGGCGACGAGGATTACTCCGGCGACGGGGACTACGGCGACGGCGGCCCGGGCGGATCCGGCGACGGCTCCGGCGACGGTGAGGCCGACAGCGGCGACGGCGGCGGTGATGCCGAGGGCAGCGGTCCGCTGCAGGAGGATCCGTTGCTGAACTCGCTGCCCGCGACGTTCTGGGCCACCCTGCTGCTGCTGGTGCTGATCCTTCTCGCGCTGGCCGTCGCGGCCGCCCGCCGGCTCGGCGTCCCGGTCACCGAACCGCTGCCGTCGCAGGTTCCGGCGAACGAGACGATGCTCGGCCACGCCCGCCTGTACGCGGTGGCCCGTGCCCGTGACGAGTCCCTGCTGGTGCTGCGTGACGCCGCGAGACGCAGGCTCACCACCCATCTGAACCTGCCTTCGGACGCCGGCGCCGAACAGATCGCGTACGCCGCCGGCCTGCCGGTGCGCTACGTGCGCGACATCCTCGACCGGGAGCCGCCGGACTCCGACAGCGACCTCGTCGAGGCCGCCACCCTGCTGCAAGGCCTGGTCCGGGACGTGACCGGAGCCCACACCGACGAAGGAGACCCCTGGTGACAACCGATTCCCCGCAGGCGCGTGAGGCGCTGAGCCGGCTGCGTGCCGAGGTCGGCAAAGCCGTCGTCGGTCAGGACGCGGTGGTCAACGGGGTTCTGGTGGCGTTGCTGTGCGGCGGGCACGTGCTGCTCGAAGGTGTGCCCGGGGTGGCCAAGACGTTGCTGGTGCGGGCCCTGTCGACGGCGCTGGACCTGGACACCAAGCGGGTCCAGTTCACCCCCGACCTGATGCCCGGTGATGTCACCGGTTCGCTGATCTACGACGCGCACAGTGCCGCGTTCAACTTCCGGGCCGGGCCGGTCTTCACCAATCTGCTGCTCGCCGACGAGATCAACCGGACGCCGCCGAAGACCCAGGCGGCCCTGCTGGAGGCGATGGAGGAACGGCAGGTCACCGTGGACGGCAGCCCACGGCCGCTGCCGCAGCCGTTCCTGGTGGCCGCCACGCAGAACCCGATCGAGTACGAGGGCACCTATCCGCTGCCGGAGGCGCAGCTCGACCGGTTCCTGCTGAAACTGTCGGTGCCGTTGCCGCAACGCGACGAGGAACTCAGCATCCTGCGCGCGCACCACCACGGCTTCGACCCCCGTGACCTCAAGTCGGTCGGGATCCAGCCGGTGGCCGGGCCCGCCGACCTGATCTCCGGCCGGTACGCGGTTCAGCGGGTCGCCGTGGCCGAGCCGGTGCTCGCCTACATCGTCGACCTGTGCCGGGCCACCCGTACCGCCCCCGCCCTGGAGCTGGGCGCTTCGCCGCGTGGTGCGACCGCCCTGCTGGCGGTGTCGAAGGCGAACGCCTGGCTGAACGGCCGCGACTACGTCGTCCCCGACGACGTGAAGGCGTTCGCCGTGCCCACCCTGCGCCACCGGATCCGGTTGCGTGCCGACGCCGAACTGGACGGCGCCACCGTCGAGGGTGTGCTGGCCGCCGTGCTGGCCGCGGTCCCGGCGCCGCGCTGATGGTCACCAGGCGCTTCGCGCTGCTGCTCGCTCTCGGGCTGCCCGCGCCGGTGCTGCTGCCGTCGCCGTGGCCGGCGCTGGCCGCCGTCGCCGGGTTCGCGCTGGCGCTGGCGCTGCTCGATGTGGCGGTGGCCGGGGCGCTGACCGGGTTGCGGCTGGACCGTGCCGGCGAGCACACCGTCTGGCTGGGCGGCACCGCCACGGTCCGGCTGACCGTCGCCAACACGGGAGGGCGGACCGTGCGGGTGCGGCTGCGTGACAGCTGGGTGCCGTCGGCCGGCGCCGGTCCGTTGTTTCACCGGCTGACCCTGCCGGCGGGTGACGTGCAGACGCTGGTCACCACGTTGACGCCGACCCGGCACGGCGACCGGCCGGCGGTGCGGGTCACGGTGCGGTCGATGGGGCCGCTGGGTCTGGCGTACCGGCAGCGCCCGCAGGGCTGGAACGACCGGTGTACCCCGCCGTGGACGCTGCGGGTGCTGCCGCGTTTCCCGTCGCGGCGCATCCTGCCGGAGAAGCTGGCCCGGCTGCGGGTCGTCGACGGTTCCGCGGTCACCCGCGGCCGGGGCCACGGCACCGAGTTCGACACGCTGCGTGAGTACGTGATCGGCGACGACGTCCGGTCGATCGACTGGCGGGCCAGTGCCCGCGCCCACGACGTGGTGGTGCGCACGTGGCGGCCGGAACGCGACCGGCGGGTGTTCTGTGTCGTCGACACCGGGCGCACCAGCGCGGTGCGCATCGGTGACGCTCCCCGCCTGGACGGCTGCATCGACGCGGCCCTGCTGCTCAGTGTCCTGGCGACCCGCGCCGGCGACCGGGTGGACCTGCTCGCCCTGGACACCGCGGTCCGGGCCCGGGTCGAGGGCGCCGGGCACCGCGCCAAACTCGGCCGGCTGATCAACGCGATGGCGTCGCTGCAGCCGGCGCTGGCCGAGACGGACTTCACCCTGCTCGGTCACGAGATGCTGCGCCGTGACCGTAAACGCGCCCTGCTGGTGATCTTCACGGCGCTGGACACGGCGCCGATGATCGCCGGGCTGCTGCCGATCCTGCCGCGGCTGGCCGCCCGTCACAAGGTCGTCGTCGCCGGGGTGCGGGACCCGGTCGTCACCCGGCTCGCCGAACTGCCCGCCGACGCGCGTGCCGGCGACGTGCATCAGGCGGCTGCCGCGCACCGGGTGCTGGCCGAACGCGACCGGGTCCGCGACGTGCTCGCCCACTGCGGGGCGACCGTCGTCGACGCCGACGCGGGCGATTTCGCCGGCCGTGTCGCCGACGTCTACCTGCTGCTCAAAGCGTCCGGGCGGCTCTGAGCCCGCAGGTGCGCCGCCCGGCCCCAGAGCAGCGCGTACGCCAGGAACAGTGCCCACAGGCCGGCGCCGATGCCGACGCGTACGGCCGGCGGCAGCGGCGACGGTGTCACGTACGCCTCCAGCAGTCCGGCGACCAGCAGTACGCCGACCAGCCCCACCGCGATGATCATGCCTTCTTTCGCCCAGTGCACCAGCGACTGTCGGCGGGTGCGCAACGGTCCCGGGGCGATCCACGACCAGCCGATCCGCAACCCGACCGCTCCGCCGATGAACACGCTGGTCAGCTCCAGGAAGCCGTGCGGGGCGATGTAGACCAGGTAGATGTCGCCGGCGCCGGCCTCGACCATCGCGGCGCCCATCATGCCGATCGCGATCAGGTTGCTGCCCAGCAGGTAGAACACCGGCAGGATCAGCACTCCCGAGGCCAGGCACTGGGCGGTCAGCATGGCGTTGTTGACCCACACCGCGGAGAAGAACGTCTCCGCCCGGTACTCGCTGTAGTAGTTGATGAAGTTGTCCACCAGCCGGGCCTCGTCCGGCCGTTGCCCGAAGTAGGTGGCGATCAGGTCGGGCCGCCGGGACACGTAGCTGATCAGCGCCCATCCGGCCGTCATCATGATCACCGTGGTGGCCAGCCACCACCAGCGGGTCCGGTACAGCGCCGCCGGGAACCGGACGGTCAGGAAGCCGGCGACCGGGCGCCACGACATCCGCTGTCTGCGGTTGATCGCCGCCCGGCCGGCCAGCACCAGCCGGGACAGGTCGGCCAGCACCACGGCGTCCGGGGTGCGGGTGCGCACGATCGACAGGTGCGTGGCCGCCCGCTGGTACAGCAGCACCAGCTCGTCGGCCTCGGCCGGGTTCAGCCGCCGCTGGGTGACCAGCACCTCCAGCCGGCGCCATTCACCGCCGTGTTCGGCCACGTACGCATCGAGATCCACCCTCGCACCTTAAACGGCCGTCGTGTTGACTGTGCGGGTGCTCACCACCGCCGAAGCCGTCGAGATCGACGTGCGGCCCGCCCGGCTCGGATCCCGCGCCATCGCCCTGATGTTCGACATCATGGTGCAGGCCGTCCTCGCCGGCATGCTGATGATCATCTGGCTGGTCGTGTCCGAGTTGCTGCCCGAGCGGCTGCTGCTGCCGGAGACCGGCCGGTGGATCATCATCGCGATCGTCGCGGTCGGCTACCCCACCTTCGCCGAGACGATCAGCAACGGCCGCAGCCTCGGCAAGGCCACCATGGGCCTGCGCGTGATCCGCGAGGACGGCGGCCCGATCCGCGCCCGGCACGCCTTCACCCGCGCCCTGATCGGCCTGTCCATCGAATGGCCCGGCCTGCTCCTGCCCTACGTCACCTGGGTCGGCAGCATCAGCACGATGATCGCCTCCCGGCGCGGGCGCCGCCTCGGTGACCTGGCCGCCGGCACCCTCGTCGTGCACGAACGTCGCCCCGTCGCGTGGAACATCGTGCCCGGCATGCCCGCCGGCCTGAGCGAATGGTCGTCGACCGCCGACCTGTCCGCCGTCGACGACCCGCTCGCCGAGGCGGTCCGCCAGTTCGCCGCCCGCTCCCACCAGTTCGCCGAACCACACCGCTCGATCCTCGGCGAGAGCCTGTTCACCGAGGTCAGGGCGAAGGTGTCACCGGACCCGCCGGCCGGCACCCCGCCGTGGCTGTTCCTGGTCGCCGTGCTGGCCGAACGCCGCCGCCGCACCGCCGTCCAGCTCGCCGCCACCCGCGCCGTCACCCAGCGGGTCCTGCCCGGCTTCGGCCAACTGCCCACCAACAGCCGCCGATGACCCTTTTCCCCCGGTACGCGTGACAGCCCCCGGCGTCTGAGGATCTTCGCCGGCCGCGAACCGGTCGAGGGCGCGCACGACGTGCTCCCGCGTCCGCGCGGTCCCCAGATGCCCGGCGCCCTCCACCACGGTCAACGTCGAGCCGGGCCAGGCCCGGTGCAGGTCCCACGCCGTCTGCAGCGGCCCGCCCAGATCGAGCCGGCCGTGCACGAGCACGCCGGGAATGCCGGCCAGCCGGCCCGCGTCACGCAGCAGCACGCCCTCCGGCAGCCACGCGCCGTGAGCGAAGTAGTGGGTGCAGATGCGCACCAGGGCCAGCCGTGCCGCGGCGGGGCGGTCGCCGTACGGGTGTGACGTGCCGCCGGTCTCCGCGGACAGCACCGCGTCCTCCCAGGCGCACCAGTCGATCGCCGCCTTCTCCCGTACGGCGGTGTCGGGATGCTGCATGAGGCGGGCGTAGGCGGCGACGACGTCACCGTCACGCGGCGTGCCCGGGGCCGCGTCGAGGAACCGCTGCCACTGCTCGGGGAAGAACCGGCCGACGCCCCGATAGAGCCAGTCGATGTCGGCGCGCCGGGTCATCGTGACGGCGGCGATGACGATCTGCGACACGCGCCGGGGGTGCCGCTGCGCGTAGGCCAGGATGAGCGTGGACCCCCAGGAGCCGCCGAACAGCAGCCAGCGGTCGACGCCGAGATGCTCGCGCAGCCGCTCCATGTCGGCGACCAGGTGCCAGGTGGTGTTGTGCCGCATGTCGGTGGACGGGTCGCTCGCGTGCGGGATGCTGCGACCGCAGCCACGCTGGTCGAACAGCACGATCCGGTACCGGTCCGGGTCGAAGTGGCGGCGCCAGCCGGGCCCGCACCCGGAGCCGGGGCCGCCGTGCACGACCAGCGCCGGCTTGCCGTCCGGGTTGCCGCACACCTCCCAGTGGACGAGGTTGCCGTCGCCGACGTCGAGCATGCCGGTCCGGTACGGCTCGATCGGCGGGTACAGGTCGGTCACGGTTCGCACCTCCCGGAGAGCGGGCTCCCCCACCGGGTCCGCGCGATGCCGGCCATCGGCGCGTCCATCAGCCCGGTGCGCATCTCCGACGCGCTGTCGCCTCGCATCCCGCCGATGATATTGACACGCGCCGACCGTTGCCGGCCTGCTCACCGACCGCGATGGCCGTGCCGTACCGGATAGGTGGGCCCGCCCGCCGGGATCAGGCTTGTCCGATGTCTGCTCCCCCATGGTTCACCCGTGCGGGTGAATTGCGGGCATGTGCCGTCAGCGTCGATGTCGTTAGGCTTCTGCCATGCCCGACGACGAGCCGCAACGGCGTCCCAGCCAGATCTGGGCCGAATTGCTCGGCATCCCGGAGCGCAGGTTCACCGAGGAAGAGGAACGCGCTTTCCGGGAGCGGATGCGGCAGGCCGACGCCAAACTGGAGGAGATTCTCGCCCGTCGCCGCCGAAGCGCCGCGTGAATCCACCGGTTCACACTCGCCTGTTCGACGCGTCCGCGCTGGTCGAGGTCTTCGCCGGACATCCCGGCGCGATGGCCTTGCTCGACGATGCGATGGCGGGCGAATTCATCATCGTGGTTCCGACGTTGGCGATCGCCGAGGCGCAGGCTGTCCTCGGCGTCGCCTCCTCGCTGTGGTACCACATCCTGGGGATGCCGGATGTGCGGCAACTCGACCTCTCCGTGGGCATCGCCCTTGAGGTGGGCCGGATCGCCGCACCTCGCCTGGTGCATCATCCCGTGCACACCGCGCTCATCGGCCCGTTGATGATCGCCCAGGTGTTGTACGAGGCGAAGACGATGCAGGCGGTCATCGTCACAACGGTGCCGGAGGCGTACGGCGGGCACGACATCTCGGTGCAGACGGTCTGATCGTCCGCGCCGACGACAACGGCCCGGGACACCAGGCCTCTGTGGAGGACGTCCCGGGCCGTTTCGGGACTACGGCTGCTTGTCTCCCGTACCCGCATCGTCGTCGGGTTTGGTCTCGGTCTTTGCGGTGGCCACCGGCTCGGGCTCAGCCGCCGCCGGAGCCGCCGTCTCGGGCGCCGGGGCAGCCTCGGCGCCCGGCTCGTGCTGCTGCTTCGCGCCGTGCGACTTGCGGTGGAACGTCACCGCCATGAACGCCACGACGATCGCGCCCACGATCAGGCCGACGACCGCGCTCGCGAAGGTGTTGACCAGCCAGCCGACCACACCGCCGAGCGCGCCGGTCGCGTCGTGGGCGGCCTGCTCCATGTGGTGCACGAACTCGTACGGCGGGTGGAAACCCAGATCGTTGACGCCGACCAGCAGGATGTGGCCGCCGACCCACAGCATCGCGACGGTGCCGATGACGCTCAGCGCGGTCAGCACCTTCGGCATCGCCTTGACCAGGCCGCGGCCGAACGCGGCGGACGCCTTGCCGGGGCGTTCGGCCAGGCGCAGGCCGACGTCGTCCATCTTCACGATCAGGCCGACCACGCCGTACACCAGCGCGGTCATGAACACGGCGACCACGGAGAGGATGATCAGCCGGTTCCAGAACTTCTCGTTGGCCACCTGGTTCAGCGAGATGACCATGATCTCGGCGGACAGGATGAGGTCGGTCCGGATGGCGCCGGCGATCAGCGTCTTCTCGTCAGGGGCCTCCTCCACGGCGTGTTCGTCGTGGTGGGCGACCCGCTCCCAGATCTTCTCGGCGCCCTCGTAGCACAGGTAGGCGCCACCGATCATCAGCAGCGGGGTGAGCAGCATCGGCAGGAACTGGCTGAGTACCAGGATCACCGGCAGGATGAACAGGAACTTGTTACGCAGCGAGCCCAGCGCGATGCGTTTGACGATCGGGATCTCACGTTCGGCGGCCAGGCCCCGCACGTACTGCGGCGTGACGGCGGTGTCGTCGATGACGACGCCGGCGGCTTTCGCGCCGGCTTTCGCGGCAGCGAGCCCCACGTCGTCGATCGACGCGGCGGCCGCACGCGCCAGGACCGCCACATCGTCCAACAGGGCCGCGAGTCCAGCGCTCAAGGAAGGTCCTCCCGAATCGGCGAGTTCATGTGCAGCATCATTCTCGTTGAGGGCGGCCGCCGACGCATGGCCCCCCTCCACGTCATCCCGCCGATGCCCGCAAACGCGACCTCTCGAACCTCCTGGACCGCGCCGTCACAGTGTCTGGATACCGTCAGGCGGCTGTACACGACGTTGCCGCCGGCGGCATCGGTCTCTCAGCGCAGGTTCGCCGGGTCCGCCACCTCGACGCCGACCGTCTTGCGGCTGACGATGATCCGGACCAGGGGATCCTGGGTGTAGTTCTGCGTGCTGATCCGGTGCCGCACACCGCGGATGTCGGTGAACGCCAGTTCCCAGCCGAGGTCGTCGGGCACGGGAACGTCGACGTGTGAGCCCCACTGCAACGGCACCCGGGTCACCACCGGCAGCACCGCGTTGCCGGTGACCGGTTTGACGACGTCGTACTCGACGTGGAAGGTGACCTTCCCGTCCGGGCACTGGACCTTGTACCAGTCGCAGTTCAGCGCGTACGCGTGGACGGAGATGCTGTCGGAGGTGGAGATGCTGTCGGCGTACCATTTCCCGGCCGACGAGTCGGCCTGGATCCGGATCGAGGCCGGGTCCACCACGTAGCCCAGGGCCTTGTCCTCGGCCGGCACACCGAAAGTGAACACGTTGTCGTAGTAGCCGCCGTCCTCCCCGGCCAGGTTGGAGTCCACGCTCGCCTGACCGGTGGCCCGGTGCCAGCGCAGGAAGGTCGTCTCCGTGGGCCAGTGGGACAGGGTCGCGGTTCCCGGCTGCGGCGGCAGCACGGTGACGCTGACCGCGTAGTCGGCGACTTTCCGCCGGTGCAGGTAGTTGCTCTGATAGGGCACTCTCAGCCGCATCTGCCGGGGTGTGGGCACGACGGCCGCGGTGCCGAAGGCCGCCTCCGGGATCAGGAAGGTGAGCCGGGTGACGTCGGTGTCGTCAGCCACCGGGTAGACGACGTTCTCGAACGTCAGCGTGGGCGGGTCCGTGCGCCCCGACCAGAAGAAGTTGCCCTCGAAGTCCAGCCGCACCGACCGGGCATCGCTGATCTCGGTCCATTCCAGGTGGGCGGTGATCTCGGCCGCCTCGGTGGTGCCCCACATCGGGGTGGCGGTGATCGTGACGCCGGCTCCCGTCGCGGTGTCCGCGACGGTGGTGGTGAACACCCCGGCCGGAGACCGGGCGTCGGTGACGGCCCGGACGCTCGCCCGGTCGACGTGCCAGCCGGCGGGCGGGTCGGTGGTGGTGATCGTACGGCTGGCGCCGCGCGGAGAGGTGGACCGCACGGTCACCGCCGGGCCGGACCGGAAGGTGCTCGCGCCGACGACAACGAATCCGGTGTGCTTGCGGATCTGCGGCGACCGGTCGGCGAACGGGATCTGGTTGGCCAGCACCTGCGCCCGGTCACCGGCGTCCCGGACGGTCGCGTCGACACCCGACTGGATGTCCTTCAGCAGCTGATCGAGATCGTTGTACGCCCGCTGGACCGAATCGTCGACGCTGTCCAGGGTCTTGTCGAGTTCGCTCCCCCACGCGGCCCGCGCGTTCTCGATCGCTCTCTCCAACTCGGCGCCGGATCGCACGACGGCCACGTTCACGTCGACGCCGGCATGGTGCACCGTGTCGGCCAGTCTGCCGGCCAGGCCGTTCAACGCGACGCCGAGCACGGCAGCCGACGCGACACAGGAGGTGGCCGACATCATCATGCAGAGGAGCACACCGAGGGCACTCGCCCACACCCGTCTCATCATGGCGACCTTCTTCCGGAAAGAAGCTCCCCCTTCCATGAGGCACGCCACGCGGGACACAGGGTAGTGCCGCGTGCACGCCCGTACCGGGACGAAAGGCCACCGGTGCGGTAGGTTTACCGATGTGCCCGGCCGTCCCCTGGTCTTCCTCGACGTCGACGGCCCGTTGATTCCCTTCCGCGCCCGGCCGGCCGCCACCGGCGCCCCACCGGACGATCCGTCGGGCCATCCCCTGATCCACCACCTGGACCCCGCCGACGGCCCGCGCCTGCTCGCCCTCGGCGGCGACCTCGTCTGGGCCACCACCTGGATGGACGAGGCCAACGACGTGATCGCGCCGCGCCTCGGCCTGCCACGGCTGCCGGTCGTCACGTTCCCCGTCGACAGCCGGCCCGGTAACGGCCTGCACTGGAAGACCTTGAGCCTGATCCAGTGGGCCGGGGACCGCCCGTTCGTCTGGCTCGACGACGAACTGACCGAAACCGATCGCCGCTGGGTCGCCGACTACCACCCCGGCCCGGCGCTGCTGCTGCGCATCGACCCGCTGACCGGCCTCACCGACGCCGACTTCAGCCCGGTCCAGCGGTGGTTGCGGCACCGGCCTGCGCTGCCGCCGCCGGCCGCGCCACCCACCCCGGAGCAACTGGCCCGCCGCACGGTCGGCGCCCGCACGGCCGACACTCCGAGCAGACCCATCACGATCATCGCGTACGAGGAGGCGTGGCCGGCCCGCTTCACTCGTGAGACGGACCGCATCAGGGCCGCGCTCGGTGACCGTGTCCTGGCTCTCGATCACGTCGGCTCCACCGCCGTGCCGGGCCTGCCCGCCAAGAACCGCGTCGACATCGACCTGATCGTCGCCGACCCCGCCGACGAGGACGCCTACGTCCCGGCCCTGACCACCGCCGGCTACCTGCTGCGCACCCGCGAACCGCACTGGTACGAGCACCGCTGCCTGTGGACCGCCGACCACGACGTCAACCTGCACGTCTTCGGCCCCGGCTGCGACGAGCACCTGCGCCATCTGATCTTCCGCGACTGGCTGCGCGCCCACCCCGCCGACCGTGACCTCTACGCCGCCCACAAGGTGGAGGCCGCCGCCCTGCACCCGCACTCGGCGTCGGCCTACGTGCATCACAAAGGCGCCGCGGTCCGGGACATCCTGCGGCGCGCCGGCCTGCGCTGACGTTCCGTGCGGCGCTACCGGGCGGCTTCGTTCGCCGGGCCCGGCCCGCGGCAGCGGCCGCTTCGGCTCGGCCTCCGAGGTTCGCGTGCGAGGTTCGCGTGCGACCGTCCTGCCACCGATCGCCGAGGCGCTCGCGGCCGCCTCGGCGATCAGGTGGCAGGTCCGGACCGTGGCCGGGTGAGCGGAGCTCAGCTCAGGCTGAATCGCTGGTTGGCCTGGCCGTTGCAGTCGTAGATCTGGACCTGCTGGCCGTTGCCGGTGCCCCACACGTCCAGGCAGCGGCCGGACTGCACGCCGGTGATGGTGCCGTTGGCGTTGACGTTCCACTGCTGGTTGGCCTGCCCGTTGCAGGTGTAGATCTGTACGGCCGCGCCGTTGCCGGAGCCGGCGGCGTCCAGGCACTTGGTGCCGTACACGGTCAGTTGCCTGCTCGACGTGGGTGTCCATCTCTGGTTGGCCTGGCCGTGGCAGTCGTAGAGCTGCACCCGGGTGCCGTCGGTCTGCGTCGCGTTCGGCACGTCGACGCACCGGCCGGACTGGGCGCCGACGATCCGGCTGCCGGTGCCCGGCGTGACCGAGGACGACGGACCGGGCGACGACGGCGACGGGCCGGCGGAGTTGAGGACGTTGAGCACCGAGGTGTACGCGGCCTTCTTGTTGCCGTTGCCGTCGAACAGCAGCGGGTTCTCCCCGGCCCGCCAGGAGTCGCTGTCCCG
>NZ_JBFAMR010000030.1:0-99403 GCF_040656595.1 Actinoplanes sp. NPDC049802 | reverse complement strand
CTCTCGCAACAAGCACGTCAGGCCACACCCACCGGTCGGCAAGACCGAACACCAGAACGCGACAACCAGCCACAACAACCAACAAAAGGTTTAATCACAAGCTGAGGAGACGCACCGGCCGCCCCGCTCGGCCGGTACGTTCCCGGATCACTCGCCGCGGCGCTGGCGCACCTTGGCGAGCGCCTCGGCGAGAATCGCCGCGGCATCCTCCTCGGAGCGCCGCTCCTTCACATATGCCAGATGCGACTTGTACGGCTCGGTACGCGACCGGCCCGGCGGATTGGAACTGTCGAGCCCGGCCGGCTGGCCGCATCGCGGACAGTCCCAGGTCTCGGGGATCGCGGCCTCGGCCGCGAACCAGATGATGCTGTCGTGTCCGGCCGAACAGAAATAGGTCACCTGCCGGCGCGGAGCGGGTTCGGTGCGCTCGTCGGGTCGCATCGGACTGGATCCGACACGGCTGCCGCGAATAGCGCTGCCACTGGACACGGACGTCACTCCTGTCTCGAGGGGCCTCGATGGGTCGCCCGGCTCCGAGCGGAGAGGTGAGGGAACCGGACGATGATGACAAAAAACCGCGCGGCCGGAAAAACCGGCCGCGCGGCAGATTGTACGACTACGAGCAGCCGTCAGGCAGCCAGCTCCAGTTTGAGCCAGAAGCCCAGCCCGACGATGCAGGCGAACCAGATGATTCCCACCAGAACGGTGTACCGGTCCAGGTTCTTCTCGGCGACCGAGGAGCCCGCCAGACTGGAGCTGACGCCACCACCGAACATGCTGGACATACCGCCACCCTTGCCCCGGTGGAGAAGGATCAGCAGAGTCAGCAGGACGCTGGTGATGATCAGCAACACGATCAACGTGTAAGCGAACGCGATCGGCATCGTCGGGTTCATTCCTCTCGAAGGGCACAGCAGCGGTCCCACAATAGCGGGTGCCCGGCCGCTTCATACGGCCGGGCACGCGCTATTTACTAGTGAGCCTTTTTCAACCCGGCATCGAGCCGCACCGCGCACGATCGTCGATCGCTCACGGATGGTCCGGCCTCGCCACGTTGAAAAGAGTTCATCAGCGTGCGACGTGTTCCGGGAAACGCACGATGGCGGCGAACTCCTCGGCGTCCAGGCTCGCGCCACCGACCAGGGCGCCGTCCACGTCGGGCTGCGCCATGATCTGGGCGATGTTGCCCGACTTGACCGAGCCGCCGTACTGGATACGGACGACGTCGGCCACCTCGGCGCCGAACTTCTCCACCAGCCGCGCCCGGATCGCGCCGCAGACCTCCTGCGCGTCGTCCGGGGTCGCGGTCTTGCCGGTGCCGATCGCCCACACCGGCTCGTACGCGATCACGATCTGCTGGAGCTGCTCGGTCTTGAGACCCTCCAGACCGGCGTCGACCTGGGCGAGCACGTGCTCGACCTGGTTGCCGGCCTCGCGGATGTCGAGACCCTCGCCGACGCAGAAGATCGGAACGAGACCGGCCGCGAAGGCCGCCTTGTTCTTCGCGTTGATCAGCTCGTCGCTCTCGTTGTGGTACTCACGGCGCTCGGAGTGCCCGATCACCACGTAGGAGCAGCCCAGCTTCGCCAGGAAAGCCCCGGCGATCTCGCCGGTGTACGCGCCGCCGGCGTGCGGCGACACGTCCTGAGCACCATACTTGATCTTCAGCTTGCCGTCCGCGATCACCGACTCGACGGTGCGCAGGTCGGTGAACGGCGGCAGGACGACCGTCTCGACGGCCTCCAGCTGCTCGGCGTTCAGGCTCGCGGCCAGCTTCTGCACCAGGAGATTCGCCTCGAAGTGGTTGAGGTTCATCTTCCAGTTGCCGGCGATGATCGGCTTACGGGTCGTCATCAATTCTCCAGTGCGGCGACGCCCGGCAGCGTCTTGCCTTCGAGGTACTCCAGGGACGCGCCCCCGCCGGTGGAGATGTGACCGAACGCGGTCTCGTCCAGGCCCAGGGTGCGGACCGCGGCCGCCGAGTCACCGCCGCCGACGACCGAGAAGCCGTCGATCTTGGTGATCGCCTCCGCCACGCCACGGGTGCCCGCGGCGAACGGGGCCAGCTCGAAGACACCCATCGGGCCGTTCCAGAACACGGTCTTCGCGCTGCTGATCGCCTCGGCGAAGATCGTGACGGACTCGGGTCCGATGTCGAGGCCCAGCCGGTCGGCCGGGATCTCCGAAGCGGCGACCGTCACGGAGTCGGCGTCCGCGGAGAACTCGGTCGCGGCGACCACGTCGACCGGGAGCACGATCCGGCCGGCGGCCTTCTCGAGCAGCTCCTTGCAGGTGTCGATCATCTCGGCCTCGAGCAGCGACTTGCCGACCTCGTGGCCCTGAGCCTTGAGGAAGGTGAAGCACATGCCGCCACCGACCAGGAGCTTGTCCACCTTGGGCAGCAGCGCCTGGATGACCGCCAGCTTGTCGGAGACCTTCGAGCCGCCGAGCACCACCACGTACGGCTGCTCCGGGCTCTCCGACACCTTGCGCAGGACCTCGACCTCCTTGAGGACGAGACCACCGGCGTAGTGCGGAAGCCGGGCCGGGACGTCGAAGACCGAGGCGTGCTTGCGGTGCACCGCGCCGAACGCGTCGTCGACGTAGAAGTCGGCGAACGCGGCGAGCTGGTCCGCGAAGGCGCCGCGCGCGGCGTCGTCCTTCGAGGTCTCGCCGGCGTTGAAGCGCAGGTTCTCCAGCAGCAGGACCTGGCCGTCCTGGAGGGACTCCACCGACTGGGTGGCCTCCGGGCCGACGGTGTCCTCAGCGAACACCACCGACGAGCCGAGCAGCTCGCCCAGCCGCGTCGCGACCGGACGGAGCGTGTACTTCGGGTCCGGCTCGCCCTTCGGGCGGCCCAGGTGCGAGCAGACGATAACCTTCGCGCCCGCGTCACGCAGGGCGATCAGCGTCGGCAGCACCGCGCGGGCGCGGCCGTCGTCGCTGATGACGCCCGGGTTTGCCTTGTCGAACGGGACGTTCAGGTCGGCGCGCACCAGGACGCGCCGACCCGAGACACCCTCGCCGAGCAGGTCGTCGAGAGTCTTCATGATCAGAATCAGGCCCCGACGAGCTTGACCAGGTCGACAAGGCGGTTCGAGTAGCCCCACTCGTTGTCGTACCAGCCGACGACCTTGACCTGGTTGCCACCGATGACCTTGGTGAGGCCGGCGTCGAAGATGCAGGAGGCCGGGTCGGTCACGATGTCGGCCGACACGATCGGGTCCTCGGTGTAGACCAGGACGCCCTTGAGCGGGCCCTCGGCCGCGGCCTTGATCGCGGCGTTGACCTCTTCGACCGTGGTGTCACGGGCCGAGGTGAAGCTCAGGTCGGTGGCCGAGCCGGTGGGGATCGGCACGCGGAGCGCGAAGCCGTCCAGCTTGCCCTTGAGCTCCGGCAGCACCAGGCTGACGGCCTTCGCGGCACCGGTCGAGGTCGGCACGATGTTCAGAGCGGCGGCGCGGGCGCGGCGCAGGTCCTTGTGCGGGCCGTCCTGCAGGTTCTGGTCCTGGGTGTACGCGTGGATCGTGGTCATCAGACCCTTTTCGATCCCGATCGTGTCGTTCAGGACCTTCGCCATCGGGGCGAGGCAGTTGGTGGTGCAGGACGCGTTGGAGATGATGTTGTGCTTCGCGCCGTCGTACAGGCTGTCGTTGACGCCCATCACGACCGTGATGTCCTCGTTCTTGGCCGGAGCCGAGATGATGACCTTCTTGGCGCCCTTGTCCAGGTGAGCCTTGGCCTTGGTGGCGTCGGTGAAGAAGCCGGTCGACTCGATCACGACGTCGGCGCCCAGGTCGCCCCAGGGAAGGTTGTTCGGGTCACGCTCGGCGAACGCCTTGAAGGTCTTGCCACCGACGGTGATCTCGTCAGCGGTGGCCTTGACCTCCTCGCCGAGACGGCCCAGGATGCTGTCGTACTTCAGCAGGTGCGCGAGCGTGTTGTTGTCGGTCAGGTCGTTCACGCCGACGATCTCGATGTCGGCGCCGGAAGCGAGAACCGCCCGGAAGAAGTTACGACCGATACGGCCGAAGCCGTTGATGCCAACCCGGATGGTCACAGGTGGTCTCCTCGTTTCGGTCCGCCGGATTCTGCGACCGGCGGAGGGGTCTGCATGCCGACCGATGGACGGCCGACACAAAGGCGTCCGGCCGCTGCGCCCAGGATCTCGATGACGGGGGGCTCGGCCGGACTGCCGGCACCGTCGCCGTCATCCCTGACACTATCCGAGTCCACGCGTCCGCGGAGCGGCGGGGCGCGACCTGAACGTTATCTAAAAAGATCACAGCGGCGTTACCGATTGGCGCCATCAGCCTTGCCCATACGGTCACACCCGTTAAGGACCAAAGGTCCCCCGATCGTGGTGATCGGCATCACCTGTCAGCAGGCCATCATCTCTGGGGTGACCGCTGCCTCGGTGTCCGGAATGCCAAGATCCCGGGCTCGCTTGTCGGCCAGCGCCAACAGCCGCCGGATCCGGCCGGCGATCGCGTCCTTGGTCAGTGGCGGGTCGGCCAGGGCCCCCAGCTCCTCCAGGGAGGCCTGACGGTGCTCCAGCCGCAGCCGGCCGGCCGAGGTGAGGTGGTTCGGCGCGTCCTCGGCGAGGATCTCCAGCGCCCGGGTGACCCGGGCCGCGGCCGCGACCGCCGCGCGGGCCGAACGCCGCAGGTTCGCATCGTCGAAGTTGGCCAGACGGTTCGCGGTGGCACGCACCTCACGGCGCACCCTGCGCTCCTCCCACGCGAGCACGCTGGAATGCGCCCCGACCCGGGTGAGCAGCGCGGCGATCGCGTCGCCGTCCTTGATCACCACGCGGTCGACGCCGCGCACCTCGCGGTCCTTCGCGGTGATGCCGATGCGGCGGGCCGCGCCACGCAGCGCGAGAGCCGCCTCCGGACCCGGACAGGTGATCTCCAGCGCGCTGGAGCGGCCCGGCTCGGTGAGCGAGCCGTGTGCCATGAACGCGCCCCGCCAGGCCGCCACCGAGCAGCACACGCTGCCGCTGACCACGTGCTGCGGCAGGCCGCGGACCGGACGGCCGCGCACGTCGAGCAGCCCGGTCTGGCGGGCCAGCACCTCACCGTCCTTGACGATCCGCACGATGTAGTGGCTGCCCTTGCGCAGGCCGCCGGACGCCAGCACGTGCACCTCGCTGGGGTAGCCGTACACCTCGGCGATCTCCCGCCGCAACCGCCGGGCCACCGCGCCGGTGTCCAGCTCCGCCTCGACCACCACACGGCCGGAGACGATGTGCAGGCCGCCGGCGAAACGCAGCAGCGCCGCCATCTCGGCCCGCCGGCAGCAGGGCTTGGGCACGTCGACCCGGCTCAGCTCATCCTTGACCGCTGCCGTCATCGCCATCGTGTTGTCACCTCATGCGCCGGATCTTGAACAACTGAGCCTTATTCACGACGGTGCAGACCGTCGTCCTTAACCTTCGGCAACACGAGGCTCGAGGTGGGTCGTGAACGAGCCTCAGTGTGTGCCGCACTACGTCAGTAATCAACGAGTGGCGCCCAATACTGGCACCAGGGCGGCGCCCAGTGCCTCAGGATCATGCCGTGGGCTTCCGTCCGCAACGGCCACCGGCGTCAGAATCAGATCGGCGCCGAGATCCTGCGCGGCGGCCCGGACCGGCTCCGGCTCCCCGGCCCACTTCGAGTCCGCCAGCACGGTGTCCACCCGGAGCCCGGGAAGGTACCAGTGCAGGGCGGCCAGGTGGTCGGCGGTGGAGAGGCCGCTCGTCTCCTTGTCCGGGGTGAGATTCAGCGTGACCAGCCGGCGGGCCGGGCTCGCCACGATCGCCTCGGCCAGGCGCGGGACCAGCAGGTGCGGGAGCACGCTCGTGTACCAGCTGCCGGGACCGAAGATCAGCCAGTCGGCGTCGCGGACCGCGGCGATCGCCTCCGGGCAGGCCGGCGGGTCGGCCGGGTCCAGCCGCACCGCCTCCACCCGGCCCTCGGCCACCGCCACCGAATGCTGGCCGCGCACCGTCTCCCGGGAGCCGTCGGCGTGCACCAGGTCGGCCTCTATGCCGACGGCGTGCAGCGCCATCGGGAGTACCCGGCCCCGCGCGCCGACCATCTCGGCGGCGTGGTCCAGCGCGGCGACCGGGTCGCCCAGCATCTCGATCAGGCCGAGCAGCAGCAGGTTGCCCACCGGGTGCCCGGCCAGGGTGTCGCCGCCCTGGTCGGCGCGCCGCTCGAGCCGCGGGCCACGGCCGGCCACCCGCGCCCGCGCCGCGGCCGTCATCGACTCGAAACGGTGCTGCATCAGGGTCGCGGTGAGCCGGTGAGTGGGATGGTCGGCGGCCAGCGCGGCGAGCGCCTGGCGCAGATCCCCCGGCGGCAGCAGCGCGTCCCGCTCGACGCGCAGGCGGCCGCTGGAGCCGCCGTCGTCGCCGACCGTCACGATCGCGGTGATCTCCAGTTCCAGGTCGCGGGCGCTGCGCCGCAGGGCGCGCAGCGAAGCGCTCAATCCATGCCCGCCGCCGAAGGCGACCACCCGGATCGCCGTCACTCGCGCCCCAGGTCACGGTGCGACGTGTGGGCGGACAGCTGCATCGCGCTGAGCCGGCAGGTGAGCTCCTCGGCGATGGCGACGCTGCGATGCTTGCCCCCGGTGCACCCGATGGCGACGGTCAGATAGCGCTTGCCCTCGCGCTCGAACCCCGGCGCGGTGGTGGCGATCAGCCCCGCGTACGTCGCGACGAAGTCGGTCGCGCCCTCCTGTCCCAGGACGTAGCCGCTCACCCCCTCCTCCAGGCCGGTGTGCTCGCGCAGCTCCGGCACCCAGAACGGGTTGGGCAGGAACCGGGCGTCCAGCACGTAGTCGGCGTCCGGCGGCAGGCCGTACTTGAAGCCGAAGGAGAGCACGGTGATCCGCAGCTTGCGCGAGTCCTCACCGCTGAACAGCTCCTCGACACGGCGGCGCAGCTGGTTCACGTTCAGATGACTGGTGTCGATGATCACATCGGCGTGCTCGCGGGCCTCCTCGAGCAGTTTGCGCTCGGCGGCGATGCCGTCGGCCAGCCGCCCGTCACCCTGCAACGGGTGCGAACGGCGCACCGACTCGAACCGCCGGATCAGCACCTCGTCGTCGGCGTCCACGAACACCACGCGGGGCGAGAAGCCGCGCTCCTTCAGCGCGCGGACCGCGCCGGCCAGGTCCGTGGAGAAGGCCCGGCTCCGCACGTCCAGCACCATGGCGGTACGCCGGGCCGCTCCCCCGGCCGCGAAGGCCAGCTCGGCCATCTCCAGCATCAGCGCCTGCGGCAGGTTGTCCACCACATAGAAGCCGACGTTCTCCAGGGCGCGCGCCACCGTGCTGCGCCCACCGCCGGAGAGGCCGGTCACCACCACCAGGTCGGTCCCCGCCTCTTCGGTCTCCAGCACCTCGTCGGATCCGAGGTCCGGCATCGCTTCGGTCACGCACGCCTCCTGCGTCGAAATCGCGGACACAACATGGTAGGACGGGAAGAGTCAGCGCTCCCCAGTCTTCCCCGTGTCGGGTGAACGCAGAGCAGCGAGCACGGATTCCGCCGTCCGCAGGCCGATGCCGGGCACCTCGGCGATCTCCTCGGGGGTCGCCTCGGAGATGCGCTTCATCGACCCGAAGTGCCGCAGCAGCGCTTTGCGCCGCACCTCGCCCAGGCCGGCCACCTCGTCCAGCGCGGACTCCGTCATCCGCTTGGAGCGGCGCTGCCGGTGGAAGGTGATGGCGAACCGGTGCGCCTCGTCCCGGACCCGCTGCAACAGATACAGCGCCTCCGACGTCCGCGGGAGGATGACCGGGAAGTCGTCGGCCGGCAGCCACACCTCCTCCAGCCGCTTGGCCAGCCCGCACAGCGCCACGTCGGTGACGCCCATCTCGGCGAGGACCGCGGCGACCGCGTTGACCTGCGGCTGGCCGCCGTCCACCACGATCAGCTGAGGTGGGTACGCGAACTTGCGCGGCTTGCCGGTCAGCGGATCGACGCCGGGAAGATCGGAGTCGCCGGGCAGTTCGAGAGCCTTGAACCGGGCAAACCGCCGCCGCATCACCTCGCTCATCGCCGACAGATCGTCGGTGCCGCTGCCGTCCGGGTTGCCGCGCACGATGAAGCGGCGGTACTCGCTCTTGCGCTCCAGCCCGTCCTCGAAGACCACCATCGAGGCCACCACGTCGGTGCCCTGGATCTGCGACACGTCGAAACACTCGATGCGCAGCGGCACCCCCTCCATCCCGAGAGCCCCGGCGATCTCCTCGAGCGCCCGGCTGCGGGTGGTGAGGTCGCCAGCCCGGCGCAGCTTGTGCCGTTGCAGCACCTCGGCGGCGTTGCGGCCGACGGTCTCCATGAGCGCCTTCTTGTCGCCGCGCTGGGGCACCCGCAGGCTGACCCGGCTGCCGCGGTGCCCGGACAGCCAGTCGGCCAGCGCCTCGGCGTCGTCGGGCAGGTCAGGCACCAGAAGCTCGCGGGGCACGTCGTTCTCGCCGTGCTCCTCGCCGTACATCTGCGTGCAGAAGTGGTGCACCAGGTCGCCGGTGGACAGCTCCTCGACCTTCTCCACCACCCAGCCGCGCTGGCCCCGGACCCGGCCCCCGCGCACATGGAAGACCTGCACGGCCGCTTCCAGCGGGTCGTCGGCGAAGGCCACGATGTCGGCGTCGGTGCCGTCGCCGAGCACCACGGTCTGCTTCTCCAGGGCCCGGCGCAGCGCCACCAGGTCGTCGCGCAGCCGGGCCGCGCGCTCGAACTCCAGCTCCTCGGAGGCCTGGAGCATCTCCCGCTCCACCCGTTTCAGGAACTGGTCGGTGCGCCCCGCCATGAAGTCGCAGAACTCGTCGACGATCGCCCGGTGCTCCGCGGCGCTGACCCGGTCGACGCAAGGGGCCGAGCACTTGCCGATGTCGCCGAGCAGGCAGGGCCGGCCGATCTGGTGGGCCCGTTTGAACACGCCGGCCGAGCAGGTCCGCGCGGGGAAGACGCGCAGCAGCAGGTCGAGCGTCTCGCGGATGGCCCAGGCGTGCGAATACGGACCGAAGTAGCGGACGCCCTTGCGCTTGGCGCCGCGCATCACCTGGAGCCGCGGATACTCCTCGTCGAGGGTGACGGCGAGAAACGGGTACGACTTGTCGTCCCGGTACTTCACGTTGAACCGCGGGTCGAACTCCTTGATCCAGGAGAACTCCAACTGGAGCGCCTCGACCTCGGTGCCGACGGTGACCCAGTCCACGGCGGCCGCGGTGGTGACCATCTGCTGGGTCCGCGGGTGCAGCGACCACACGTCGGCGAAATACGAATTCAGCCGGTTACGCAGGCTCTTCGCCTTGCCGACGTAGATCACCCGGCCGGCCGGGTCGCGGAAGCGGTAGACACCGGGGGAGTCCGGGATGGTACCCGGTGCCGGGCGGTAGGTGGACGGGTCTGGCACAACTCCAACACTAGTGCCAGGGGCTGACAGAATTGCCCGACCGGAGGTCCGGTGCCGCCGCCACGGCGCCGGGCCTCCGGCCGCCGGACCCGGCCCCGATCAGGCCGCGGTCACCACGTTGTCGCCGTCCACGTCGATCGGCACCGCGGCCAGCGGCTGACCGGCCGGGCCCTCGGTCGGAGCGCCGTCCTTGATGGAGAAGAGGCTGTTGTGGCAACGGCAGATGATCGAGCCGTCCTTGATCTCGGACACCTTGCAGCCCTGGTGCGTGCACACGTTGCTGAACGCCTTGTAGCTGCCCTCGGTGGGCTGGGTGACGACCACCTCGTCCAGGATCACACCACCGCCGACCGCCACCTTCGACGTCGCGACCAGGACGTTGCCGGTGCCACCGCCACCGTTGGCGTCACCGCCGCCGTTGGCGTCACCGCCACCCGCCTCGGTGCTGCCGGCCGGGATCGGATCCTCGGCGAAGTCGGTGCCGTTCGGGTTGGTCCCGCTGGAGTCGGTGCCGCAGGCCGCGAGGACCGCGGTCGCGCCGACAGCGCCGGCGCCCTTCAGGACGACGCGTCGTGTCGAGGCGGTTCCCGGTCGGTCCTGCTGGATCTCGGCGTCGGTCCTCGGCTGCACGTCAGTCATTTGTCGCCCTCCACTACCTGTTCTCTACCCGCCGATGTCACGCGGAGTCGCCCCGGGGTACGGATCAGATGCCGTGATCAGTTCAACGGGCCGCAGCGAGATTTTCCCCGCTTTCTCCATGTTCGCCCTACTGTTTTCCTGGTGCGGACGAACAGCGCCGCACCCGGAAGACCCTAGGAGACCAACCGGGTGCGGTTGCTGAGAGTCGTCTAAGAACTTCCTGAATCAGGTGGTCGCCTTGGCCCGCGACCGGGTGGCGCGGGCCTTGGGGGCGGCGGTGGACCCGTTCGCCTTCGCGGCCCGGCCGGTCGCCGCCGGGGCGCCGGCCGCCTCTCCGTCGCGCCCGAGGACATGCCGCAGGAACTGCCCGGTGTGGCTCCCCGGCACCTCGGCCAGTTCCTCCGGGGTGCCGGTGGCCAGCACCAGGCCGCCCTTGCTGCCGCCCTCCGGGCCCATGTCGATCAGCCAGTCCGCGGTCTTGATGACGTCCAGGTTGTGCTCGATGGTGATCACCGTGTTGCCCTTGTCGACCAGGCCGTTGAGCACGATCAGGAGCTTGCGGATGTCCTCGAAGTGCAGGCCGGTGGTCGGCTCGTCGAGCACGTAGACCGTCCGCCCGGTGGAGCGTTTCTGCAGCTCGGAGGCGAGCTTGACACGCTGGGCCTCGCCGCCGGACAGGGTGGTGGCGGGCTGGCCCAGGCGCACGTAGCCCAGGCCGACGTCGACCAGGGTCCGCAGGTGGCGGTGGATCGCCGGGAGCGCCGAGAAGAACTCCGCGCCCTCCTCGATCGGCATGTTCAGCACCTCGGAGATGGTCTTGCCCTTGTAGTGCACCTCCAGGGTCTCCCGGTTGTACCGAGCGCCCTTGCACACCTCGCAGGGGACGTACACGTCCGGCAGGAAGTTCATCTCGATCTTGATGGTGCCGTCACCGGAACAGTTCTCGCAGCGGCCGCCCTTCACGTTGAAGGAGAACCGGCCCGGACCGTACCCCCGCACCTTGGCCTCGGTGGTCTCGGCGAACAGCTTCCGGATGTGATCGAAAACACCGGTGTAGGTGGCCGGGTTCGACCGCGGCGTCCGGCCGATCGGCGACTGGTCCACCCCGACGACCTTGTCCACGTGCTCCAGGCCGGTGACCCGGGTGTGCCGGCCGGGCACCTGCCGGGCGCCGTTGATCTGGTTCGCCATCACGGTGTGCAGAATGTCGTTGACCAGCGTCGACTTGCCCGAACCACTCACCCCCGTGACGGCGATGAACTGGCCCAGCGGGAACGGCACCGTCAGGTTGCGCAGGTTGTGTTCGCGGGCGCCGTGCACCACCACCTCGCGCCCGGCGGTCTGCGGGCGCCGGGTGGCCGGCACCGGGATCGACTTACGGCCGGACAGGTACGCCCCGGTCGGCGACTTCTCGTTCGCCAGCAGGCCCTCCACGGTGCCGCTGTGCACGATCTCGCCGCCGTGCTCGCCGGCGCCCGGGCCGATGTCGACGATCCAGTCCGCGGTCCGGATGGTGTCCTCGTCGTGCTCCACCACGATCAGCGTGTTGCCCAGGTTACGCAGCCGCACCAGGGTCTCGATGAGCCGGTGGTTGTCCCGCTGGTGCAGGCCGATGGACGGCTCGTCCAGCACATACAGCACCCCGACCAGGCCGGAGCCGATCTGGGTGGCGAGCCGGATGCGCTGCGCCTCACCGCCGGAGAGGGTGCCCGCCCCACGGTCCAGCGACAGATAGTCCAGGCCGACGTCGACCAGGAACCGCAGCCGCGCGTTGATCTCCTTGAGCACCCGCTCGGCGATCATCTTCTGCCGGTCCTCGAGCTCCAGCCCGGCCAGCAGCCCGGCGCACTCGCCCACCGACAGGTTGCACACCTCGGCGATGCTCTTGCCCGCCACGGTCACGGCCAGCACCTCGGGCTTGAGCCGGGCGCCGCCGCAGACCGAGCAGGGCACGTCGCGCATGTACCCCTCGTACTTCTCGCGCGACCAGTCGCTCTCGGTGTCGTTGTGCCGCCGCTCGATCCACTGCACCACGCCCTCGAAGCCGGTGTAGTAGGAGCGCTCACGGCCGTACTTGTTCCGGTATCGCACGTGGACCTGGTCGTCCGCGCCGTACAGCACGATCTTCTGCACCCGGCTGGGCAGCGCCCGCCAGGGCGAGTCGAGGCTGAAGCTCTCGGCGCCGGCCAGGGCCTCCAGGAGCCGGAGGAAGTACTCCTGGGTGGTGCCGCCGGCCCACGGCTGGACGGCGCCCTCGCGGAGGCTCTTCTCCCCGTCCGGGATGATCAGCTCGGGGTCGACCTCCTTCTTGGTCCCGAGGCCGGTGCACTCGGGACAGGCGCCGTACGGCGCGTTGAAGGAGAAGACCCGCGGCTCCAGATCCTCGATGGCGAGCGGATGGTCGTTGGGGCAGGCCAGATGCTCGGAGAAGCGGCGCTCCCGCTCCGGGTCGTCCTCCGGCAGGTCGACGAAGTCGAACACCACGATGCCGGAGGCCAGCCCGAGGGCGGCCTCGACCGAGTCGGTGAGACGCTGCTTGCTGGACGCCTTCACGCTGAGCCGGTCGATCACCACCTCGATGGTGTGCTTCTCCTGCTTCTTCAGCTTCGGCGGCTCGGTGAGCGGGTGCACCACGCCGTTGACCCGGGCCCGCGCGTAGCCCTTGGACTGCAGCTCGGAGAACAGGTCGACGTACTCCCCCTTGCGGCCGCGGACCACCGGGGCCAGCACCATGAACCGGGTGCCCTCGGGCATCGCCAGCACCCGGTCGACGATCTGCTGCGGGGTCTGCCGGCTGATCCGCTCCTTGCAGACCGGGCAGTGCGGGATGCCGGTCCGCGCGAAGAGCAGGCGCAGGTAGTCGTAGACCTCGGTGATCGTGCCGACCGTGGAGCGGGGGTTGCGGTTCGTCGACTTCTGGTCGATCGACACCGCCGGGGACAGGCCCTCGATGAAGTCGACGTCCGGCTTGTCCATCTGGCCGAGGAACTGCCGCGCGTACGACGACAGCGACTCCACGTACCGCCGCTGGCCCTCGGCGAAGATCGTGTCGAACGCGAGGCTGGACTTGCCCGAGCCGGAGAGGCCGGTGAACACGATCATGGCGTCACGGGGCAGGTCGAGGTTGACGTCACGCAGGTTGTGTTCGCGGGCGCCACGGATTGTCAGTCGGTCGGCCACGGCCAGCCTCTCTGCCTTTAAGACGAGTCCGTACAGGTGTATGAGTCGCGCAGACACTCTAGCTACGGGGTACGACAATTTCCGGCACGCGCCCCTCACTCCTCCGGGGGAACCCGCCAGATCTCGACGCCGCCCACCAACTGTGGCGCGCCGAGCGCGTCAACCAAAACCGATCGCAGCAGATCACCGTTCCGGCTGTCCGGCACCAGCACCACCACGGCGGCGCGCCAGTAACGCAGGTCACCACGGATCCGCTGCCGGTCGACGTCGGTCAGCACCGGCAGGTAGCCGTGCTCCCGGACGCTCCACAGCAGCTGCGAGGTGTACCGGTGCGGGGCCGACCAGGAACCGGTGTCGTCCCACGGCGGGTTCGCCGGGCCCATGAAGTAGCCGCGTGGCGTCGCGTAGTCCAGATTGTTGAGGGCGGCCCAGCGCTGCCCGGTCCGCCCGGTCGTCACGTCCGGCAGCGGGACGGTGACCAGTGTCCTGCCCTCCGGCACGTACTCACGCCAGAGGCCCTCGGTGAGGAACGGCGGCATCGGGTCGCCGGTCACCACCGGCAGCGGCTTCGGGAAGAGCGGCACGAGCGCCAGCGCCATGCCCACCCAGAACCGCCTGCGGCGCGCCGGAGGGTACGACCCGATCCGGTCCGCCGCGAAGGCCAGCAGGATGCCGGCGACCGTGGCCGGCACCATCGCGAACCGGGTCACGCTCACCAGGTCGATCACCGGAACCTGACTGACCAGCGCGAACGGCAGCGGGATCCCGGTGTCGAAGCCCGCAACCCGCAGCTGCGGCCCGAGCGACATGACCAGCAGGGCGAGGCCGGCGATGGCGGTGGCCCGCAACGCCACCGACCGCCACAGCATCACCATCGCCACGATGATCATCACGAGGCCGAACGGGCCGAAGAACGTGTTGTCCTCGGTCGCGCTGACGCTCAGCCGCCGGGTCACCACCCCGAGCCCGGCGAGCGACTGCCGCGCGAAGGCGCCCAGCGAGGCCAGATCGGTGACGTACGCGGTCGGCTCGAACGGCTGACCGTGATAGTTGCCACGGGCGAAGAACTGGTACCACAACGGGTAGCCGGTCAGCAGCCCGGAGGTGAGAGCGGCCACACCGAGCCCGGCCGTGAAACGCCGCCACACCAGCTTCGCCTCGTCGCGTGCCATCAGCGCCCAGGACACCGCGAAGAAACCGAGGGTGAGCGCCGTGAAGAGCAGCGCCTCCTCGTTGATGAAGATCTGCAACACGATCAGCAGACCGAGAATGATCCCACCGCGCCACACCCGGCCGGGCTCCCGCAGCCGCAGCACCTGCCAGACGATGAACGGCAGCACGTAGTTGCTGACGAAGTTCACGTGCCCGTTCGCGTGCGAGACCATGGCCGGGGCGAAACCGCACCAGACGCCACCGACCCAGGCCGCGGGACGGCTGCGGACCAGGTGCCGGGAAAGCACCCAATACCAGGCGAAGGCCGTCCCTCCGAGGCCGAGAGTGATCAGCAGCGCCACGGTCACGCCGCCGCCGAGGAAATGCGTGACCGGCGCCAGCGGCAACGCGAGCGCCAGGATCGACGTGTTCGCCATCATGTTCACGCCGACCGGCACGTTGAACCGGGCCTCGTAGAACAGCGGCGCCCCGTCGAAGACCACCCGCTCGGCGTGGGCCAGCATGAACAGGAAGATGCCGTGATCGTCGTCGTTGCCGGCGAGAACCCGCCCGTTCGGATCGATCCACAACTGGATCACCACGAGCACGGCCAGCGCCAGGAACCCCAGCGCGATCCACAGGTCGGTGAGCCACCGGCGCGCGCCCGGCCGCACGGGCGGGCTCACCACCGGCTCCGCGGTCTGCTCCCCGGTCATCTCATCCGCCGCACGCACCGGCCGAATTCTGCCAGAGCCGCCGCCGCGCCTCCCAACGCCGCCGCTCCAGCCATGACGTGCGCTTACTCTCAAAAATCAAGATCAAAAGCACGTTTTCGTACGCGGTGGGACGTCATCACAGAATCGTTCCAGTTCCACCAACCCCCGCGAGCCACTGCCCGGCCCGGCCCGTGCCGCGCCCGCCGGGCTGAGCTGCCCACTCACCCCACAGACCCACGGAATGCCGGTCCGACCCCTTCGGCGGCGCACGCAGCGCCCCCGGCGTCGGGGCAGGGCCCCGAACGTCGTCGATATTCTCGATATCCGCAGAGATGCCCGGATGAAGACCGAACACGATGTGTGCACGGAGAACGCGACACCCGTTGTGGGTGTGACGACACCCATTTCGGGTGTCATGCTTCCGAAACACACATACCCGCGACCCGTGTCACCGCTTCTGAGCGAGCTGCGAGCTGCGAGCTGCGAGCTCATGATCGTCGCGGTGGTCCCGCGTCTCGGCCGGCCGGTGCCGTAACTGGCGATCATGGGCACCGTCAGGGGCCGTCGCCACAGAGGCATTACGGCCGACCAGGGCTTTCTCGCCGATCCCCCGCAGAACCGAACGCCCCGCGTAGCGCCCGGCGACCTTCTCCGGCTGGCCGTGAGTGCTGACTCACGCACCTTGGGTGAGCACTCACAGCCGGCCGGAACGGGCAGACAGTTCCCCACCGGTGGAACCGGACGCTCTGCCGCGGAGCGAAGCCGAGCCGACCAGCACAGCCCGGCGGCGGGCGACGGCCGCAACCATGCGGCGAGATCACGCGGTACGGCGGTGCCTCCTCCGACACGTACAAAAAATGATTCTCAAAGGCGACGGGAACTCGGGGGTGTGGGAGCGCGGCGCTGGCGGGCGAGGCGGACTGAACGGCGGCTGCTCTCCACCTCGACCTCGCGGCGCAGTTTGCGCCAGCTGGCCAGGCGGCGTGGTGGCAGCGAGCCGTCGGCGAGGGCGGCCTGGACGGCGCAGCCCGGCTCCAGTTCGTGCCGGCAGTCGTCGAAGCGGCAGTGCCCGGCCAGGTCGGTGACGTCGGCGAAGGCACGGTCGAGGCCGCCGCCGGTGTCGAGGAGGCCGACGCCCCGGATGCCGGGGGTGTCGATGACGGCGCCGCCGCCGGGCACGGTGACCAGGCTGCGGTAGGCGGTGGTGTGCCGGCCTTTGCCGTCCGCGTCCCGGATCGCCTGCACCGGCATGACGGTGGCGCCGGCCAGCGCGTTGGCCAGGGTCGACTTGCCGGCGCCGGATCTGCCGAGCAGGGCCAGCGTGCGGCCGGGGCCGACGTGCTCGCGCAGCCGGTCGAGGCCTTCGCCGCGCTGCACGCTGACCGGCAGCACCGGCACCCCGGGCGCGAGGGCGGCGAGCTGGCGGGCGATGGCGCCGGGGTCGCCGCTGGTGTCGCTCTTGGTGAGCACGAGCAGCGGGTCGGCCCCGGACTCCCAGGCCAGAGCGAGCAACCGTTCGACCCGGGCGTCGTCGGGCTCCGGATGGATCGGCTCGACGACGGCGATGGTGTCCATGTTGGCGGCGAGCACCTGGCCCGACGAGTCCTTGTCGGCGGTGCGGCGGATCAGCGTGGTGCGGCGTGGCAGCACCAGCTCCAGTGTGGTCCGGCGGTCGGGCCATCGGCGGAGCACCGCCCAGTCGCCGGAGCAGGGCATGGTGGCCGGGTCACGGGCGGCTTCGAGCAGGACGCCCCCGCCGAGGGTGGCGCGGGTCACACCGCCGGCGGTCAGCACGGTGCAGACGCCGCGGTCGGCCCGCAGGACTCGCCCGGGCTCGGAGTCGGGCCGGTCGAACCGGTGGAACGAGGATGCGAAGTGGTCGTCCCAGCCGAGCTGGGACAGGGGGTACGACATGGCAACCCTTTACGGTCTTGGGGAACGGCGCCTGGGGATCAGGCGAACGCCCCCGGGTGAAGGGACGCGGCAACGGTGAAACGCACGGTCCTCACCTCCCCGCCGGGTTTGATCGATCAGCGCGTCTGCCCCGACGGTACGGGGGTGCTCACCGTGGCGAAAGCGAATTCCG
Source organism: Actinoplanes sp. NPDC049802 (assembly GCF_040656595.1). NCBI lineage: Bacteria > Bacillati > Actinomycetota > Actinomycetes > Micromonosporales > Micromonosporaceae > Actinoplanes > Actinoplanes sp. NPDC049802. The sequence continues at coordinate 82,217 of NZ_JBFAMR010000030.1, read as the reverse complement.
CAGCGACGGTTGCGGCACCCGCTAGGGTCGGAACGTGACCATGGATCCGCTGGTGTTGATGACGGATGTGGAGAGCGCCACCGAGGAACTGCTGCGCGCCTCGGAGTCTCTGAGTGACGGCGAGATCGGCGCTCCGTCGCTGTTACCCGGCTGGACGGTCGGGCACGTGCTGAGTCACCTGGCGCGTAACGCGGACGCCCTGACCAACCTGTTGACCTGGGCCCGGACCGGGGTGGAGACACCGGCGTACGCGTCGCCGGAGGCCCGGACGGCGGGCATCGAGACCGGCGCCGCCCGTCCGGTGGCCGAGCAGCTGGCCGATCTGCGGGCCGCGCACGAGCGGTTCGCGGACGCGGCGGCCGCGATGCCGGCCGCCTCCTGGACGACGCCGTTGCCGCTGGCGCGGAGCGCCGCGGCGGTGCCCTGGCTGCGGTTGTGCGAGGTGGAGATCCACCGGGTCGACCTGGGCCGCGGCTACACCCCGGCCGACTGGCCGGACGCGTTCGCGTTGCGCCTGCTGCGGGCGATCGTCACCGACCCACCGGCCGACTCGCCGGAGATGGTGCTGCGCCCGTTCGGCGTGGAGCATCCGCTGACGATCGGCTCGGGTGGCGGCCCGGTCGTCGGCGGCCCGACCAAGACGCTCGCCGGCTGGCTGATCGGCCGGGCCGACGGCGCCGATCTGACGGTCTCGCCGGACGGCGAGCTGCCCCAGCCGGCGAGGTGGAGATGAGCGGTTACACCGGCGATGTGGTGACCGGCGGCACGCCGGCGGTCCGTGACCTGGGTGACGGCCTGACCCTGACCAAGGTGTCGGTCGGGCCGATGGACAACAACGCGTACCTGCTGCGCGCGGAGAACGGCGAGCAGCTGCTGATCGACGCGGCCAACGACGCCGGGACGCTGCTGGACCTGATCGGCGGGGCCGGGCTGCGCGCCGTGGTGACCACGCACCGGCACGGCGACCACTGGCAGGCGCTGGCGGAGGTGGTGAAGGCCACCGGGGCCGAGTCGCTGGCGCACGCCGACGACGCCTCCGGGATCCCGGTGGTGACCCGGATGCTGCGTGACGGCGACATCGTCGAGGTCGGCGGGCACGGCCTGGAGGTGATCCACGTGGTGGGCCACACGCCCGGCTCGATCGTGCTGTCCTACCGGGGCGAGCATCTCTTCACCGGCGACAGCCTGTTCCCGGGCGGCCACGGGAAGACGGCACGTCCCGAGGACCACCGCCAGATCATGGACGATCTGGAGGCCAAGGTGTTCGGCCGGTTCGGCGACGGCGCCTGGTTCTACCCGGGCCACGGCAAGGACTCGACACTGGGTGCGGAGCGCCCGCAACTCGGCGAGTGGCGGGCCCGCGGCTGGTGACACACGTGTGGATCCCGGGCGATTGGCGCGCCCGGGATCCACGCTTGCACACGGTTATCCGTGGGTGACCTTGGCGCTGTCGTCGACGTGGATGCCGCCGGCGAACTCCACGACCTGCTTCTCGCCCCAGCCGAGTCCGTCCCAGACCTGGACGTACATCCAGCGGTCCGCGCCGAGCTTCACGAAGAGCGCGTGACCGGTGCTCTGGTCGAGCATCTTGGTGAACACCGCCTCCTTGCCGGCGACGGTCACCTTCTTGCCGGTGCCGACGAGGTCGTCGCCGGGCCCGAACTCCTGGAGCTGGGCCATGATCTTGCCTTCGAAACTGTGCGGGTCGTTGTCCGGGACGCCGGGCGGCGCGTTGGACGGCACCACGTCGGGGATGCCCGCGGGCGCGATGGTGATGCCGTACTCGTCGGCGCCCTGGAGCACCCAGCCCTGCGGGACCTTGTCGAGGGTGAAGCCCTTCGGCTGTTCGCCCTGGTAGGCGACCAGCTGGGTGGGCCCGGCGACGGTGGCGCCGGCGGACGGCCGGTCGCCGGCCGCCTCGGGCGCCGTCGTCCCGCCGGAGAGTCCGGTGCCGGCGACGATCACGGCGGCCAGCGCGGCGGCCATGAAGACCGAGCCACCGGCGGCTTGCGCGGTCCGGCGGCGGCGCAGCGCGGACCGTCCGCGGGCCAGGTCGGCGGCGACCTGCTCCGAGGTCGGCTCAGCGTCCGGGCCGGCGATCCGCGCCAGCCCGTCGTGAAGGTTCATCATGTTCGTTTCTCCTGATCAGAGCGTTGCCAGGGAGGGATTGGGGCCGAGCACAGTCCGGAGCCGGTCGAGTGCCCGGGCGGTCTGGCTCTTCACCGTCCCCTCGGAGCACCCGAGGGCGTCGGCGGTGTCGGCGACGTCGAGGTCGTAGAAGTAGCGGAACACCAGCGCCGCCCGCATCCTCGGTGGCAGCTCCCGCAGGGCCGCGCGCAGCCCGTCCGAGACGTCTCCCCCGGTGTGCTCGGCGGCCACCCGGTCCGGGACCTCGGCCATCGACCGCTCGCTCCGCCGCCACCATCGTCGCCGCTCATCGGTCAGCGCGTTGACCAGCGCCCGCCGGACGTAACCGTCCGGGTTGTCGGCACGCTGGAACGCCGGCCAGGCCACATACAGCTTCGTCAGCGTGGACTGGACGAGGTCCTCGGCCAGGTGGGCGTCGCCCGCCGTGAGCAGAGTCGCGGTCCGGACCAGCGCGGCCCTCCTGCTGACCACGAACTGATGGAATTGCTCATCACGCTCGTTCTTCACACGAGCCCCTCCTTCACTCTCACGCCTCCCTGACGGCTCCCACCTCCCCGGGGGTTGCACGAACAGCCGGCCGGATTCCCGTCTTCGGGCCCGGCCGGCTGCGCAGCGTACTCGATGATCGTCAGGCCCAGGGTGAGTCGACGTCGAACTCGCGGGCGACGGCGGTGATCTCCTCGCGGGTCAGGCCCTGTGCCCGGCCGCCGGCGACGAGGTCCATGTACTCGTACTTGGCGCCGGTCTCGGCATACTCGACGCGGTCGACGGCGCGGGTCACGGACAGGTCCGAGCGGGACATGGTGCCGTGCTTGGACCAGAGCACGATCTCGTGCTCGCGCAGCCCGGCGACGTTGGCCGCCTGCAGCTCGTCCGAGCCGGGGATCATGAACTCGAGCACCCCGACGCCCTGTGGCAGCGACACGATCGACTCCGGCTCCCAGCGCAGGATCCGCTCGTTCATGGCGGCGGTGGTCCGGTACGCCGGGATGTGCGACAGGTAGGTCAGGTGCGGCGGCTGCGCGTGCACGAGCGCCTGGAAGTCGATGCCCCGCCGGTCCACCTGGTCCTGGTGTACGGCGAGGTGCGAGTTGAACTCGGAGGTGAGGCGCTCGAACTGGCGGCGCGGCGAGGTGCGCAGGGTGGCCTTCTCGCCGCCGGCGTGCACCTGGACGGCGCCGACCGCCGCCTCCGGGTCGTCCTTGATCTGGCGCAGGCGCCGGCCGGAGCCGGTGGACAGGACGGTGTGCCCCGCCAGCGCGGGTGCCGGAACCGGAAGGACGATCTCCTCGGTGACCGGGAAGCGTGCGTCCAGGTCGATCTCCCAGCCCAGGAAGAGGGAGATGTTGCCGGCTCCCGCCTCGGACGCGTCGATCTCACAGATCCGGTGGCCCGCCACGCCCATGGAGGCGAGGAGCTCGTCGAGGGTGGGGTACTGGCCGTTCTGGGACATGGTGGTCGTCTTTCTCCTGGTCGCGTGTGCCGTCACGGCTGCACGCGGGTGGCGGCCTGTTGCCAGGCCAGGTCGGATCCGGCGGGTTCCCACCGGGTGAGCGGGGTCGAGGCCCGTACGACGTCGCGGACGGCGGTCAGCCCGCCGTGGAGTTCGCCGACGGCGAGGGCCTGGGTGAGCAGATTGCCGATGGCGGTGCCTTCGGCCGGCCCGGCGACGACCGGGAGCCCGGTGGCGTCGGCGGTGAGCCGGCAGAGCAGGTGGTTACGGGCTCCGCCGCCGACCACGTGGATGGTGCCGACATCCCGTCCGGACAGTTCGGCGGCCGCGTGCACAGCCTGCCGGTAGGCCAGGGCGAGGGAGTCGAGGATGCATCGGGTGACCGCTCCCGGGTCCTCCGGCACGGGCTGCCCGGTACGCCGTGCGGCCTCGGCGATGCGGGCCGGCATGTCCCCTGGTGGGGCGAAGACCGGGTCGTCGACGTCCACGACCGTACGCAGCCCCGGTGCCCTGCCGGCGGCCGCCAACAGCTCGGGCAGCCCGGCGGTCAGCCCGGCTTCCTGCCAGGTCCGCCGGCTCTGCTGCAGCAGCCAGAGGCCGGCGACGTTGCGCAGGAACCGCACGGTGCCGTCGACGCCCAGTTCGTTGGTGAAGTCGGCGGCGCGGGCGGCCTCGGTCAGCACCGGGGCGGCGAGTTCCACGCCGACCAGCGACCAGGTGCCGGACGAGATGTAGGCGGCGTCGCCTTCCATCGGGGTGGCCGCGACGGCCGACGCCGTGTCGTGCGAGCCGACCGCGACCAGGCGGGCGCCGTCGAGTCCGAGTCCCGGGCGTGCCTCGCCCACCACCGAGGCGGGGGCGACGACCTCGGCGAGGAGGCGTTTCACGTCCTGCCCGGTGAGCCGGGTGAGCGCGTCGAGCACCCGGGGGCTCCAGTCCCCGGTGGTGATGTCGAGCAGCCCGGTCGTCGAGGCATTGGTCCGTTCGGTGAAGGACGCGCCGGTCAGCCAGTGCCCGAGCAGGTCCGGTAGCAGCAGGAGCCGTTCGGCGTACCGGGCCTGTGCGGTGCCGGCCGCGGCGGCGAGCTGGAAGACCGTGTTGAACGGCTGGGTCTGCGTGCCGGTGTGCCGGTAGTGGTCGGCGGGCGCGAGCACCCGGGCGAACCTCTCCGGCAGGCCCGCGGTCCGGGCGTCCCGGTAGTGGAACGGCGTGCCGAGCAGCGTGCCGTCCGCGTCGAGCAGTCCGTAGTCCACGCCCCAGGTGTCGATGCCGACGCTGGTCAGCGGACCGTGGGCGTGAGCCGCGGCCCGCAGTCCGTCCCGGATGCCGGACCACAGGCCCAGCACGTCGGTGTGCAGGTGCTCGGTGCCGCCGGCCGGCACGGCGACCGGCCCGTTCGGGAATCGCGCGACCTCGGTGGTCTCGAGACGTCCCTGGTTCAGGCGCCCGGCGACCACCCGGCCGCTGGAGGCGCCGAGGTCGACGGCGGCGAGGACGCCGTGGCGACTGGTCATGGTTCAGGCGCCCCAGCCGGCCTGGGTGCCGCCGAGACGCTCGCGTGCGGCTTGCTCGCCGTACCCGGAGGCCCGGTGGGCGGCGACCGGGTCGCGGGGAAGTCCCCGCTCCTCGCGCCAGTCGGCGAGAGGCCCGCGCACGTCGGTGTAGAACGCGTCCATGAAGATCCGGTTGGCTTCGAGCACGTCGCCGGCCTCCTGGGCGGCGGTCAGCGCGGCACGGTCGACGAGCAGCGCCCGGGCGGTCATCTCCTGCACGTTCAGCACGGAGCGGATCTGCCCGGTGACCTTGTCCTCGATGTTGTGGCACTGGTCGAGCATGAAGTTCACCGGTGAGTGCTGGTCGAAGCCGCCGCCGCGGGCCACCTCGGCGAGGATCCGGAAGAGCTGGAAGGGGTCGGCGGCGCCGACGATGAGGTCGTCGTCGGCGTAGAAGCGGGAGTTGAAGTCGAACGCTCCGAGCCGGCCCAGGCGCAGCAGCTGGGCGACGATGAACTCGACGTTGGTGGACGGGGCGTGGTGGCCGGTGTCGAGGCAGACCACGGCCCGGTCGCCGAGCGCGGTGACGTGTGCCAGCGCGGTGCCCCAGTCCGGGACGTCCATGGTGTAGAAGTACGGTTCGAAGATCTTGTACTCGAGGACGAGCCGCTGGTTCGCGCCGAGCCGGTCGTAGATGGCCCGCAGGCTCTCGGCGAGCCGGTCCTGCCGGCCGCGGATGTCGGCCTGGCCCGGGTAGTTGGTGCCGTCCGGCAGCCAGATCTTCAGGTCGCCGGACCCGGTGGCGTGCATGACGTCGATGCACGCGTAGTGATGGTCGATCGCCTTCTGCCGGATCCGCGGATCGGTGTGGGTCAGCGACCCGAGCTTGTAGTCGTCGTCCTGGAAGGTGTTCGAGTTGATCGTGCCGAGCCGTACGCCGAGGTCGTCGGCGTAGGCCGCGAGTTTGCCGAAGTCGTCGACCCGGTCCCACGGGATGTGCAGGGCGACCGAGGGTGCCAGTCCGGTGAGCCGGTGCACCTGGGCGGCGTCGGCGAGTTTCTCCTCGACGGTCCGGGCGGTGCCCGGGGTGGCGAACACCTTGAACCGCGTGCCGGCGTTGCCGAAGGCCCACGACGGCAGTTCGATCGCCTGGCGGGTCAGCGCCGCGAGGATCGCTTGATCGAAGATCACGACTGTTCCTTTCGTCTTGTCGGTCTCGGTCCGAGCCGGCATGCGGCAGCGCGCGGTCGGCCAGGCTCTTCCCGGGCCGGATGGGGTCACCGTAATGGAACGTTTCATTTGCCGTCCAGTGTCGTTGGCCACCAGTTGTTCCTTGACCGTGAGCGATCACCCTGCCCACCATCGCAACGCTATGTAGCGATGAGCCGCCGCGGTGGGGCCGCCGCCGATCCCCTCGCCCAGGTTTTGAACGTTTCACATCCTCGGAGGCACCCGGAAGGCGCGCACGATCATCACCGCGACCTCGTTACGCTGACGGCAGGCCGCGAACACCGGAGGTTGCGATGCCCCTGTTCCCCCACCCCGATCGCCCGTCCGAGTGGCAGCTCCCACCGCCGCCGGGCGCCGGCCTGCCGGGCTGGCTGGAGGAACGGCTCTTCGACCAGCGGATCGTGATGGTCCGCGGTCAGCTCACCGGTGATACCGCGTCCGGGATCGCGGCCGCCCTGCTGACGCTGGACTCGGCCGGCCCGGAGGCGATCCACCTGCACGTGTCGAGCCCGGGCGGTGATCTCAGCGCGGCGCTCTCGGTGGTCGACGTGATGGACGCGCTGGCGGCGCCGGTGCACGCCCTGATCACCTCGGAGGCCGGTGGCGCGGTGCTGGCGGTGCTGGCGGCGGCGGATCAGCGGGCGGCGTACCGGCATGCCCGGTTCAAGCTGTCGGAGCCGCGGGCGGCCGGTGTCACCGGGACCGCCGACGAGGTCGCCGCCGCGGCGGGACAGCATCTGCGGGAGCTGGAAGAGGTGGTGGTCCGGCTCGCCGGCATCACCGGCAAGCCGCGTAACCAGATCGAGGACGACCTGTCCGCCGGCCGGGCGCTGAGCGCCACCGAGGCCGTCGACTACGGGCTGATCGACGAGGTGGTGGCCCCGAAGAAGAACGGGCCCCGGTGAGACACCGGGGCCCGTTCTTCTATCAGCAGCTACTTCAGGAAGCGACCTTCACACCCATGGAACGGGCGGTGCCGGACACGATCTTGATCGCGGCGTCGAGGTCGTTCGCGTTGAGGTCGGGCAGCTTACGCTCCGCGATCTCCTTGACCTGGTCGGCGCTGAGCGTGCCGACGGTCGTGGTGAGCGGGTTGGCGGCGCCGGACTGGATGCCCAGGGACTTCCGGATGAGGAAGCTGGTCGGCGGCGTCTTGTAGGCCAGCGTGTGGCTGCGGTCCTCGTACACCGTGACGATGACCGGGATGATCTCGCCCCGGTTCTTCGCGGTGGCCTCGTCGTACTCGACCTTGACGGCACGCATGTTGGCACCGGTCGGGCCGAGCATCTTACCGAGGTCGACCATCGCGGCGTTACCCGCCTCAAGCGCGAGGGTTACCTCATGAGTCTTCTTCTTGGGCGGCATTGAGTAGGGCTCCTTAGGGTGAGCTGCACGGGCCGAAACAAACGCAGCTCGCCAGCATCAACGACACACGACAACCCCGAGACAGTACTTGACCGCCGTGGTGGGCACCAAATTGAAGGTCTCGGGGAACTCCTCCAGTGTATCCCGGCTGGCCTCAGTACTTATCGCAGGGGCAGTCGGCCATCAGCGAACGGACCGAGTCGACGTAGTCCGGGTTGGGCAGGCTCTTGCTCTTCGCCACCGCGTCCACCTCGCCGTAGCCCGCGTTGTAGCCGGAGATGACCAGGTTGAGCAGGCACCAGCTCGAGTGGCTCTTGCACTTCGACGGGCTCAGGTCGTAGTTGTCCTTGAAGTAGTTGTGCCCGAAGTACCGGGTCAGCCAGGCGAGGTAGTTCGCCCCGGCGTACGCGTTGTCCTGGTAGTCGCCGGTCGCGTCGTAGTCCAGGCCGAACCGCTGGTTCACGTGATCCAGCGTCGCCGGCATCACCTGCATGAGACCGAAGCCACCGTCACAGTTCTTGATCGCACTCTGCCAGCCGCTCTCCTGCCAGGACACCGCCCGTACCAGAGTGAAGTTGAGCTTGAGGTGAGGCGCTTCGGTGCGCCAGTAGATCCGGCCCGACGCCTTCTTCAGCGCCACCTTGGCCTTGGTCTTGGAGATGTTCTTGCCGACGTAGTCGTAACAGCCCGCCTCCTGGCTCCAGTCCTCCTGGGCCGCGCTGGGGCTCGCGGTCGGCTTCTTCGTGGTCTTCGGCTTCTTCGTGGTCTTCGGTTTGGTCGTGGTCTCGGCCGGCGCCGCCGCCGTCGTCTCCTCGGCCACCGGCTCGGCCGTGGTGGGCGCGACCGAGACCGGCGGCGCGCTCACCGCCTCGTTCTCACTCGCCCCGGCAAGTCCGCAGCCCGCCGTCACGATCAGGACCGTGATCGCCACAGCGAAGTTCATGCGCCGTCTCATCGATGTCAACCTTCCCCCGTGATACATCGATGAAGGACGTTAACAGTGATCAGATGATCTCGGGAGACCGAAAAAAGGGACAGAAGGCCACAAGAGTCGGGCCTTGACCCCGTGTCACGAGAGGCAACCTGAGCCGGGGACAATGGTTTCATGCAGACCCGCACCGACCTACGCAACGTCGCCATCATCGCTCACGTCGACCATGGCAAAACCACCCTGGTCGACGCCATGCTGCGCCAGGGCAGCCAGTCCCACGCGCGTGGCGAGATGGCCGACCGCGTCATGGACTCCATGGACCTGGAGCGGGAAAAGGGCATCACCATCCTCGCCAAGAACACGGCGATCAGCTACCAGCCCGCCGAGGGCGAGCCGGTGACCATCAACATCATCGACACCCCCGGCCACGCCGACTTCGGCGGCGAGGTCGAGCGCGGCCTCACCATGGTCGACGGCGTCGCCCTGCTCGTCGACGCCTCCGAGGGCCCGCTCCCGCAGACCCGCTTCGTGCTCCGCAAGGCGCTGGCCGCCAAGCTGCCGATCATCCTGATCATCAACAAGGTGGACCGTCCGGACGCCCGGATCAAGGAGGTCGTCGACGAGACGTACGAGCTGTTCCTCGACCTCGACGCCAACGAGAGCCAGATCGACTTCCCGATCGTCTACGCCTGTGCCCGCGACGGCATCGCCTCGCTGACCCAGCCGAAGGACGGCACCGTCCCGGAGGACAGCACCGACCTGGAGGTGTTGTTCAGCACCATCCTGGAGACCATCCCGGCTCCGAAGTACGACGAGGCGGCGCCGCTCCAGGCGCACGTCGTCAACCTCGACGCCTCGCCGTTCCTCGGCCGTCTCGCGCTGTGCCGCGTGCACCAGGGCACCATCCGTAAGGGCCAGACGGTCGCGTGGTGCAAGACCGACGGCAGCATCGCCAACGTCCGCATCTCCGAGCTGCTGATCACCGAGGGCCTGGAGCGCAAGCCCGCCGAGAGCGCGGGCCCCGGCGACATCATGGCGGTCGCCGGCATCGCCGACATCATGATCGGTGAGACGCTGGCCGACGCCGAGGACCCGCGGCCGCTGCCGCTGATCCAGGTCGACGAGCCGGCCATCTCCATGGTCATCGGCACCAACACGTCGCCGATGGTCGGCCGGGTCAAGGGTGCGAAGGTCACCGCCCGCATGGTCAAGGACCGCCTCGACAAGGAGCTGGTCGGCAACGTCTCGCTCCGGGTGCTGCCGACCGACCGGCCCGACGCCTGGGAGGTCCAGGGCCGTGGCGAGCTGGCGCTGGCCATCCTGGTCGAGCAGATGCGCCGGGAACAGTACGAGTTGACCGTCGGCAAGCCGCAGGTCGTCACCAGGACCATCGACGGCAAGATCCACGAGCCGGTCGAGCGCCTCACGATCGACGCCCCCGACGAGTACATGGGCGCCATCACCCAGCTGCTCTCCACCCGCAAGGGCCGCATGGAGGAGCTGATCAACCACGGCACCGGCTGGCTCCGCATGGAGTGGCTCGTCCCGGCGCGTGGCCTGATCGGTTTCCGCACCGAGTTCCTCACCGAGACCCGCGGCACCGGCATCATGCACCACCTCTTCGAGGCGTACGAGCCGTGGTTCGGCGAGCTGCGCACCCGCCAGAACGGCTCCCTGGTCGCCGACCGCGCCGGCGTGGTCACGGCCTTCGCCATGACCAACCTGCAGGAACGTGGCCAGCTCTTCGTCGAGCCGACCACCGAGGTGTACGAGGGCATGATCGTCGGCGAGAACTCCCGCCAGGACGACATGGACGTCAACATCACCAAGGAGAAGAAGCTCACCAACATGCGCTCGTCCACGGCGGACGAGACCGAGAAGCTGATCCCGCCGCGCAAGCTCAGCCTGGAGCAGGCCCTCGAGTTCTGCCGTGAGGACGAGTGCGTCGAGGTCACCCCGGCCGCCGTCCGCATCCGTAAGGTCGTCCTCGACCAGACGGTCCGCGGCCGGGCCGCCGCCCGCCGCAAGCACCAGTAGTTCCGGTCTTCTCGGAGCCCGTCCCCGTCACCGGGGGCGGGCTCCTGCGCTCGCGCTCCTTTTCAGATCCCGTCCCGGTACGCCTGGCCGGCGTACTCCGGGAGGGCTGTTGACCGGCGGGCGGCAGAAGGCGAGGCCCGGGCGAACGGGTCGCTCGGGCCTCGCCGTGGATCCGGGTGGCCGGTCAGTTGTCGGCGGAGATCAGCTCGCGTTTCCGGTCGCGGGACGATTTGATCAGGCTGGCGACCGTGGCGACGGCCAGTGTGCCGAGGATGACCATGAGGGAGAGCCAGATCGGGATCTCCGGGGCCCAGTGGAAGGGCTGGCCGCCGTGCAGGAACGGCAGGCTGTTGGTGTGCAGGGCCTCGAGCACCAGCTTGACGCCGATGAAGGCGAGCACCGCGGCGAGGCCGATGTTGAGGTAGACGAGCCGCTCAAGAAGGCCGCCGAGCAGGAAGAACAGCTGGCGCAGGCCCATCAGCGCGAACACGTTCGCGGTGAAGACCAGGTACGGCTCCTTCGTGATGCCGAAGATCGCCGGGATCGAGTCGAGCGCGAAGATCAGGTCGGTGGTGCCGATCGCGATCATCACGATGAGCATGGGGGTGAACAGCCGCTTGCCGGCTTCGGTGACGACGCTGAACCGGCCGTCGCCGAACGACGAGGACAGCGGCAGCGCCCGCTTCGCCCAGCGGATGAGGACGTTCTCCTTGAAGTCGTCCTCGTCGTTCTCCCCGCTCTTGACCAGCGTGATCGCCGTGTAGACGAGAAAGGCGCCGAAGATGTAGAAGACCCAGGAGAACTGCGAGATCAGGGCGGCGCCGGCGGCGATGAACGCGCCTCGCATGACGAGCGCCAGCACGATGCCGATGAGCAGCACCTTCTGTTGCAGGTGCCGGGGCACGGCGAAGCGGGCCATGATGATCACGAAGACGAAGAGGTTGTCGACGCTCAGCGAGTACTCGGTGAGCCAGCCGGTGTAGAACTCACCGGCCGCCTGGCCGCCCGCGGCCAGCCACACCCCGATGCCGAAGATCAAGGCGAGGCCGACGTAGAACGCGACCCAGCCGCCCGCTTCCTTCATGCTGGGTTCGTGTGGCCGGCGGCCGATGATGAGCAGATCGACGGCTAGCACTGCGATGAGGGCAACCAGGGTGGCGACCCAGACCCAGGCGGAAACGTTCAACGAGGACCTCCGGCAGACACGGGTCGTCGCTGTGCCCACCCGATGCTCGGGCGAGAACAGCGACGTGCGACTGTCGGAGGTCTCTTCCGCCACGGACCTCAGATCGGTCCGTGACCACCGGCCCCGGGTTCGCCCCGAGAGGCGTTCCGTGTTGACGAGACCGGAGCGGGGGAATACTCCCCTCCCACAGCAGCCATTGTTGCGCATCCGAGGCACGATCGGCACACCGGGAGGGCGCGGAGTGGCACGGCTCGCGGCCAAACCGCCCATCCAGGCGGTTATGGCTTCCGTGAACTCCTTCGCTGACCCGAGGCGCCGTTTCCGTACGCCGCCCCCTCAGCGTACGCCCGGACCTGCACGAATCCTCCGGATTCACCGGCTCCCACCGGGCCGCTCAGGCGGTGCGGCATCCTAGTAAGCTGGCGATCCGGTACGTATGGGACGCTTGCGGGCATGGTTCTCGAAGTGACGCTGATCGACGTTCTCCGCGGCCGCGAGGACGACTTCGTCGACGCCTATCAACGGGGCCGCCCGCTGATCGCCGGCACACCCGGTTGCCGCTCGGTGCGGCTACAGCGCGGCGCAGAGTCCCCGGCCCGGTTCCTGCTGCTGGTCGAGTGGGACAGCTTCGACGCCCAGGAGAACCACTTCCGGCGTACCGACCGTTTCGCCCAGTGGCGCGCCCTGATCGCCGCCACGCTGGCCCAGCCGCCGCTGGCCGAGTTCTTCACCGACATCACCTCCGGCGCCCGCCGGGACCCGGACCACGACTTCTTCACCGGATGACGCCGGGGCCCATCCTGCCGTCCGCACGCCGCAACCCCACGGCCCCGGCGCCACGCCCGCCTGCCGGCCGCAACACCCACGCCGTGATCCACGGCCGCGGGTTTTCACAGCCCCCACCCTCCCTGCCGCGCCGCAACGTCGATGCCACGCCACAACCCTGATCGGGTACGCCCGGAGCGGTCATCCCGCCGCGAACCGCCGGTCAGTCGGTCTCCGGGTTGCCGCGAGTGAGGCAGTAGACGCCGCCGGCCGGGTCACGCATCGTGATCCAGTGGGCCCACTCACCGATGAAGGTCGCGCCGAGGCTCTCGTGCCAGGCCCGCACGGCGGGAATGTCGGAGGACGAGACGTCGAGGTGGGCGGAGGCGTCCCGGTCCTCACCGAGCCGCTGCATCAGGATCCGGATCGGCACCGGCGGCTCCGGCTGGAGCCGGGAGAAGACCGGCAGTCCGCTGGTGTCCAGCCGCCACCCGGTCAGCCCGGACCAGAAAGCCACCTCGGCGTCGAACCGGCCCGGCCCGATGTCGAGGCAGACCTGGTGCGGCCGGCTGAGCGTCCCACCCGGCCCGCGGTGGGGCCCGCCCCGCCGCAGCTCACCCCTCCACGGCGCGACGCAGAACGGCAGTCCCGCAGGCGACGCCAGAATCCGCCAGGACCCGTGATCGGTGACGACCGTGGCGCCACCGGCCGCGGCCCGGTCCGCGAACTCCGCCACGTCGTCGACCGCGAAGTCCAGGTGCACGCCACCCGGCCCGTCGAGGACGCCCTGCAACTCCAGGTAGTCGTCACCCGTTTCGCTGTGCAGCCCGACGAACCCGGGTTCGGGTCGTGGCCGGGCCGGTGAGCCGGTCGCCACGGTCCAGAACTCCACGGCCAGGTCGAGCTTCCGGGCCGGCCGGTCGAGAAACGCCGACACCCACCGAATCACCGAACCATCCCTTTCCTCGGTTTCCCCAGCACCGGCCCGTGACGGCGCACCGGACCGCCCTCATCATCCGCCCGCGACATGGCGGGAGACCGGGACGCGCCGAATCACCGGGCCGTGGCATGACGAAAGACCCGCACGCGACGGGTCAGCCGGCCGCCGCTTCGTCCTCTCCGGCCGGCTCCGGGGCGAGATGGTAGCGGGCCCGCCGCCCGTGCTCCTGGAAGCCGAGCCGCCGGTACAGCCCGCCGGCGGGGTTGTCGACGTCGACGCAGAGCCAGGCCTCGGCCGCGCCCGTCGCGGCCATCCGCCGCAGCGACTCGCGGACGAGGGCGCCGCCGAGTCCCGCGCCCCGGGCCGCCGGCAGGACACCGACCTGCACGATCCAGCCGTCGGCCGCGGTCACGAATCCGGCGTCACCGATTCCGGGCAGGACGGCCAGCAGCGACCACCCGGGCCGGAAATCGGCGTCCTCCGTGTTCTTGGTGATCCACTCGGCGGCGGGCGGGTCCGGGAATCCGGGCCGCTCCCGGAACGCCGCCGCGTACACGGCGTGGAACCGCTCGGCCGTCTCCGGCGCCCACTCGACCAGGGTGACGCCGTCCGGCAGGCGGACCGGGGCGGGTTCCCACGGATCGAGCCCGGTCCGCATCACGTCCTCGGCGAAGAACCGCCGCAGTCCACGCTCCTCGAACAGCCGCTCCGCCCCGGCGGTCAGCCCTTCGCACTCGACGGTGACGCCACGGCCGCCGGTCTCCGCGATCGCCAGGGCGGCGTCCAGAAGGTGGCCGCCGATGTCACGGCCGCGGCAGGCCGGGTCCACCAGGCCGGTGACCACCGGGCCGTCCGCGGTGGGCCGGACCGCGGCCGCACCGACCAGCGTGCCGTCGCCGTCGCGGACCGAGAAGCTCACCACCCCCGGAACGCCCCAGCGCCCCTGCACGAACCACGGCTCGGCCACCAGCGGCAATCCGCCGTCTGCGGCCCGGCAGCGCCGGGCCAGCCCGGCGACCTCGGACTCGGGTAGCGCGCCCGCCGTCGCGGCGAACTGGAGAGGCGCTCCGGGCGCCTCGGGAACAGCCGTCATGGTCGACAGCCTAGGGCCTGTCCGGTGGATCACCCAGGGTTGCGGCGTGGTCCGCCGGACGAGCTCCGCCGGCCGAAGGCTATTTGACCCCCGCCGCGTCCATGCCGCGCAACTCCTTCTTCAGGTCGTGGATCTCGTCACGGATCCGGGCGGCCAGCTCGAACTGGAGCTCCCGTGCCGCCCCGAGCATCTGCTCGTTGAGGTCCTGGATGAGCTGGGCCAACTCGGCCCTGGCCATGCCGGCGCGCGCCGGGACGGCCGCCGCTCTGCCCTTCGACCGGCTCTCCGGGACGGGCGCCTTGCCCCGGGACATCTGCCGGCCCGCACCGCCGACCATCGGGCCGCCGACCGCCTCGTCGGTGTCCTCGGCCTCGCGGTAGATGTCGTCGAGGATGTCGTGGATCTTCTTCCGCAGCGCCTGCGGCTTGATCCCGTTGGCCTCGTTGTGGGCGATCTGCTTGGCCCGCCGCCGTTCGGTCTCCTCGATGGCGTCGCGCATCGACGGGGTCATCTTGTCGGCATACATGTGGACCTCGCCGGAGACGTTGCGTGCGGCCCGGCCGATGGTCTGGATCAGCGACCGGCCGCTGCGCAGGAAGCCTTCCTTGTCGGCGTCGAGGATCGCGACGAGCGACACCTCGGGCAGGTCGAGGCCCTCCCGCAGCAGGTTGATGCCGACGAGCACGTCGTAGTCGCCCTTGCGCAGCTCCTTGAGCAGCTCGACGCGGCGCAGCGTGTCCACCTCGGAGTGCAGGTAGCGGACGCGGATCCCGTTCTCCAGGAGGTAGTCGGTGAGGTCCTCGGCCATCTTCTTGGTCAGCGTGGTGACCAGGACCCGCTCGTCCTTCTCGGTCCGCAGTTGGATCTCGTGCATCAGGTCGTCGATCTGGCCCTTGGTGGGTTTGACGACGACGTGCGGGTCGACCAGGCCGGTGGGGCGGATCACCTGCTCGACGAACTCGCCCTGGGCCTGCTCCATCTCCCAGTTGCCGGGGGTGGCGGAGAGGAACACCATCTGGCCGACACGCTCGAGGAACTCGTCGAACCGCAGCGGCCGGTTGTCGGCGGCGCTGGGCAGCCGGAACCCGTGCTCGATGAGGATCCGTTTCCTCGACGCGTCGCCCTCATACATCCCGCCGATCTGCGGGATCGTCACGTGCGACTCGTCGATGACGGTGACGAAGTCGTCGGGGAAGTAGTCCAGCAACGTATACGCAGGCTCCCCGGGGGACCGCCCGTCCATGTGCATCGAATAGTTCTCGATGCCGTTGCAGAAGCCGACCTGGCGCATCATCTCGACGTCATAGGTGGTCCGCATGCGCAGCCGCTGCGCCTCCAGCAGCTTGCCCTGGCGCTCGAACTCGGCGAGCCGGTCGGCCAGCTCCGCCTCGATGTCGCGGATCGCCCGCTCCATCCGCTCGGGGCCGGCCACGTAGTGCGTGGCCGGGAAGATCATCAGCTCGTCGACCTCGCGGATCACCTCGCCGGTGAGCGGATGCAGATAGTAGAGCCGCTCCACCTCGTCACCGAACAGCTCGACGCGGACGGCCAGCTCCTCATAGGCGGGGATGATCTCCAGCGTGTCGCCGCGGACCCGGAAGGTGCCGCGCTGGAAGGCCATGTCGTTGCGCGTGTACTGGATGTCGACGAGGCGGCGCAGCAGTTTGTCGCGCTCCAGCTCCCCACCGACCTTCACCTGAACGGCGCGCTCGATGTACTCCTGGGGGGTGCCGAGGCCGTAGATGGCGCTGACGGTCGCGACCACCACGGTGTCGCGCCGGGTCAGCAACGACCGGGTGGCCGAGTGGCGCAGCCGCTCCACCTCCTCGTTGATCGAGGAGTCCTTCTCGATGTAGGTGTCGGTCTGGGCGATATACGCCTCTGGCTGGTAGTAGTCGTAGTAACTGACGAAATACTCCACCGCGTTGTTCGGCAGCAGCTCGCGGAACTCCTTGGCCAGCTGAGCGCAGAGCGTCTTGTTCGGCGCCAGCACCAGGGCCGGCCGCTGGAGCCGCTCGATGAGCCAGGCCGTGGTGGCGCTCTTGCCCGTGCCGGTGGCGCCGAGCAGCACGGTGTGCCGGTCGCCGCGCCGGACCCGTCGCTCCAGGTCGTCGATCGCGGCCGGCTGGTCACCGGCGGGCTGATAGTCGCTGATGACCTCGAACCGGCCGTCGAGTCGTGGGATGTCGAGCGCCATGCCCACCACCGTACGTCGGGGGTATGACATCTTCTCGAAGCGGCGTGCTGAGGGTGCACATTCGGCTCCGCCGCGCGGCATTGTCCAGGGCTTACGCCGCTGCCTAGGCTGGGCCGGCAGGCCGCTCGCGGCGGCCGCCGGCAGTGCGCGGGTCCCCACACGGCCCGTCACGCCGCACCGTGGTCGATGCGCCCCGGACGCCCTGGCGTGCGCACCCGCAGTGGGCTGTGTCAACGGCCCGGCCGCCGCGAGGGCCCCTTTCGGGTGTGGCCCTCAGTCGTCGCCGGGCTGCCAGCCGGTCGCCTCGGCCCAGTCGTCGGCGGCCCGGGCCTCCTGCTCGAACCACGGCTCCTTCGCCAGGGCGTAACCGGCTCGGTCGTCGTGGTGCGACGCCAGCTCCTGTTTCGCGACCGCGTAGGCGTCGCGGGCCGCCGGCACGGCACGCAGGTGGTCACGCATCAACAGCGCGAACCGCCATCCCGGTGACCCGGTGACCCGGACGTGCAGGTTGACCCGGTAGCCGGGATCGGCGCAGCCGTGCAGCCGCTTCGGCCAGGTGCCGCCGGGAATGCCGTGCGCGTGATCGGACCATTCGCCGGGCCGCGCCGGAAAGCCCAGGTCGGCGAGCTTCCCGGCGAGCGCGTCGGCCTCCGCGAGGGTACGCACGCCGATCATCAGATCGATGATGTCCTTGGCGGGCAGGCCGGGCACCGCGGTCGAACCGATGTGGAAGACGCCCACGCCGTCGCCGAGCCCGTGCCGGATCCGCGCGACGAGCCGGGCCGCGGCCCGCGGCCACTCCGGATCCGGGGGCAGGATGCGCAGCCCGGGCCCCTTCGGCGCGGAGCGCCGCAAGCGCAGGTTGCGCTCGAACTCGATCAGCCGTTGCCGCCACACCGTGTCCACCCGGGCGTGCAGCCGGTCCAGGCCGGCGTCGTTGTCCAGGACGACGTCGGCGGCCGCCCGGCGGTGCTCGTCGTCGGTCTGCGCGTCGATGCGGGCGGCGGCCTCCGCCTCCGTCATGCCACGCAGGTGGGTGAGACGCCCGAGACGCAACTCACGGTCGGCGATCACCACGACAACCAGATGGTACGAGGAAGCCAGCCCCGCCTCGACCAGGAGCGGAACGTCGTTGACCACCACAGCGTCGGCCGCCGCCGCACGGGTCATCTCGGCGGTCCGCTGCCGCACCCGGGGGTGGATGATCTGCTCCAGCCGGCGGCGGGCCCCCTCGTCGCCGAACACCTTGGCGCCCAGCGCGGGACGGTCCAGGTCACCTTCCGGGGTGAGCACGCCCGCCCCGAACGCGGCGACGATCTCGGCGAGTCCGTCGGTGCCCGGCCGCACCACCTCCCGGGACAGCAGATCGGCGTCGATGATCACCGCGCCACGCTCGGCGAGACGGCGGGCGACCGCGCTCTTGCCCGCACCGATACCACCCGTGAGCCCGACCATCAACATGGGATCAAGTATCGGCGATGGCCACCGGCCCGCGCGCCGGGAGGCCGGGACGTGTGCACCTGACGACGGAAGGCCGCCCCGACCGGAGTCGGGACGGCCTTCCTGGGTACTACTGGCTGACTCGCGTCAGTCTCAGCTCTTGCCGCCGGCCAGCTTCTCGCGCAGAGCCGCGAGAGCCTCGTCGGTGGCCAGGGTGCCGGCGGGCTCCTCGGCGGAGCGCGCCGGGGCCGACGAGCTCGTCGAGGACGACGACGTGGTCACGCCGCCGGCCGGAGCCGGGTTGAGCGCGGCCTCGGCGTCGGCGTCGCGGGACGCCTGCACCTGCTTGGTGTGGGCCTCCCAGCGCTCGCGGGCGTCGGCGTACTGCTTCTCCCACGTCTCGCGCTGCTTCTCGTAGCCCTCGAGCCACTCGCCCGTCTCCGGGTCGAAGCCCTCCGGGTAGATGTAGTTGCCCTCGGCGTCGTACGTCGCGGCCATGCCGTAGAGGGTCGGGTCGAAGTGCTCCTCGCCCTCGACGAAGCCCTCGTTGGCCTGCTTGAGCGACAGCGAGATCCGGCGGCGCTCCAGGTCGATGTCGATGACCTTGACCAGGACGTCCGAACCCACCTGGACGACCTGCTCGGGCAGCTCGACGTGACGCTCGGCCAGCTCGGAGATGTGCACCAGGCCCTCGATGCCGTCGTCCACGCGGACGAAGGCGCCGAACGGGACGAGCTTGGTGACCTTACCCGGCACGATCTGGTTGATCGCGTGAGTCCGGGCGAACTGACGCCACGGGTCCTCCTGGGTCGCCTTCAGCGACAGGGAGACGCGCTCGCGGTCCAGGTCGACGTCGAGCACCTCGACCTCGACCTCCTGGCCGACCTCGACGACCTCGGACGGGTGGTCGATGTGCTTCCAGGAGAGCTCGGAGACGTGCACCAGGCCGTCCACACCGCCCAGGTCGACGAAGGCGCCGAAGTTGACGATGGAGGACACGACGCCCTTGCGGACCTGGCCCTTCTGCAGCTTGTTGAGGAACTCGGTGCGAACCTCGGACTGCGTCTGCTCGAGCCAGGCGCGGCGGGACAGAACCACGTTGTTGCGGTTCTTGTCCAGCTCGATGATCTTCGCCTCGAGCTCACGGCCGACGTAGGGCTGCAGGTCGCGGACCCGGCGCATCTCGACGAGCGAGGCGGGCAGGAAGCCACGGAGGCCGATGTCGAGGATGAGACCACCCTTGACGACCTCGATGACGGAACCACGGACGACGCCGTCGTCTTCCTTGATCTTCTCGATGGTGCCCCAGGCCCGCTCGTACTGAGCGCGCTTCTTCGAGAGGATCAGACGACCCTCCTTGTCCTCCTTGGTGAGGACGAGGGCTTCGATGTGGTCACCGACCGACACCACTTCCGCGGGGTCCACGTCATGCTTGATCGACAACTCGCGCGAGGGGATGACGCCCTCGGTCTTGTAGCCGATGTCGAGCAGGACCTCGTCCCGATCGACCTTGACGACGGTGCCTTCGACAATGTCGCCGTCGTTGAAGTACTTGATGGTCTCGTCGATGGCCGCGAGGAATGCTTCCTCCGAGCCGAGATCGTCGACGGTGACCTTGTTGGCGCTCGAGGTGGCCTCGATGCTGCTCGTCATGTGGACAGTTGCTCCGAACGGAATGGATTCGTGGTGTCTCCCGCGCTCGACGGAACTGCCACCGGAAGCGACACGAACGAGCGAGACGACCCAACCGTTGAAGCAGTCTGATCACTACAGTCGATCATGCCGAGACCGGCGACCACGGAACCTGCTCCCTGCCGAGGCACACGATCCGCGAGCGCATCGACTAGCTTACCGTGCGCATTACCACAGGTTGCAAGCCCTCCTGAGGAGCGCGGCACATTGTCGGGCCGGAACCCGTCAGCATGCCCTTTATAGGCCGAATCCGGGCGGCCGACACGCCTGCCGTACCGTTGCCGGGTGACATCGTCCCCCTCGAACGAGACCCCGGTCACCGAGGCCGAGGCCCGCCGCGGCAACCGGGCCTGGTGGGACTCCGACGCCGACGACTACCAGGACGAGCACGGCGCCTTCCTCGGCGACGTGGACTTCGTCTGGTGCCCCGAACGACTGCGCGAGGCCGACGCACGGCTGCTCGGCGACGTACCCGGGAAGAGGATTCTGGAACTCGGGGCCGGCGCCGCGGCAGCGAGCCGGTGGCTGCGCCGCGAAGGCGCCCGTCCGGTCGCCATGGATCTCTCGGCGGGCATGCTGCGGCACGCGCGGGAGGCAGCCGGGCGCAGTGGGGTACGCGTGCCGCTCGTCCAGGCCGACGCGATGGCGCTGCCGTTCGCCGCGGACTCGTTCGACATCGTGTGCACGGCGTTCGGGGCGATCCCGTTCGTCGCCGACTCGGGCGCGGCGATGCGCGAGGTGGCACGGGTGCTGCGACCGGGTGGAAGCTGGGTGTTCTCGGTCACCCACCCGATGCGGTGGATCTTCTGGGACGAGCCGGGCGAGGACGGACTGGTCGCACGGAACTCGTATTTCGACCGCACGCCGTATGTCGAACGGGACGAGGACGGGACGGTCACCTACCTGGAGCAGCACCGCACCCTGGGCGACCGGGTGCGCGAGCTGGTGGCGGCCGGGTTCGTGCTGCGCGATCTGGTGGAGCCGGAGTGGCCGGCGGGTCACGAGCAGGTGTGGGGCCAGTGGAGCCCGCTCCGGGGGCGACTGTTCCCCGGGACCGCCGTCTTCGTCTGCGACCTGCCCAGGTCCTGAGCCGTTTCCGGTGGCGGCCGCCGGGTAACCAGCGCACATGGCCAATGCGAAGAAAAGCCTGGAAAAGGGCGAGAAGGTGACCTGGCGCAGCCATGGCGAGAAGGTCCACGGCACCGTCCAGCGGAAGATCACCAAACGGACCGAGGCCGCCGGGCGAACCGTGGCCGCGTCTCCGGGCGAGCCGCAGTACCAGGTGCGCAGCGACAAGACCGGGCGCGAGGCGGTGCACAAGCCGGAAGCGCTGCGTCATGGCTGACACCGACCGGTACGCCGAGTTCCGCGACACCTGAACTCGACCGCCACCGGGCTGAATGAAGTAGCTCGGCACCGGCGGGTCCCGGTCCGCCGGCCGGCGATCGTCCCCGGGCGTTCGGTTCTGATCGAGATCGGCGAGAAGGACCCGGCCGACCGCAAGGATCTCCCGGCGACCGCCGACTGCCTGACGTCAGGGGATGGCCGCGTGGCGGGCGTCCAGGACCGCGGCCAGGCGGGTGAGGGCGGCCGGGACCGGGCGGTAGTAGACCCAGGTGCCGCGGCGGGCACAGTCGACCAAACCGGCTTCGCGGAGGATCCGCAGATGGTGCGAGATGGTGGGGCCGGTCAGCGGGAACGCGGCGCTGAGGTCGCAGACACAGATCTCGCCGCCGGCCGCTGAGGCGATCATCGAGATGAGGCGCAGCCGGACCGGGTCGCCGAGCGCCTTGAACGTGCCGGCGAGGTGCCCGGCCTGATCCTCGTCCAGGGGGCCGTGCCCGAGCACCGGCCCGGGTGTCGCTGAGTCGGCGGCGGAGTCAGCGCCGGCCTCCATCGTCATCGATCGGATCGGCATCGGACCAGGGTGTCAGAACGGGACAAGTCGCGGCTCCGATGCCACCCGGTCGGGTACTCGGGTCACCCGGCCGGGCAACCGGCGTGCAGCCCACGCGCCCACCGGACGATCATTGCACCCGGCCACGAAAGCCACCTACGGATCCGGTGCCCGGCGGACGACCAGCGCCCGCCGGGCGGCAGGCGGCCGCCACGCACCGCCGGCAGCCGGCACAGCCGACCGCGGCCGGCTGTGCCACCACCCGGAGCACACAGCAGGCCAGGCAAGCAGCCCACCCGGCCGCGGCCAGCCGCCACACACCCGAAGCACACAGCAGGCCGGGCAGGCAGCCCACCCGGCCGCGAACAGCCGCCACACACCCGAAGCACACAGCAGGCCAGGCAGCCGGCACGTGTCAAGCACGCGCCCGGCGGGCGGCCGGGACGCACCCGGACAGGCGGCCGGGACGCACCCGGACAGGCGGGTCTGGCGCCGGGCCGCGCCGGGCCGGGCGGGTCTGGCGCCGGGCCGCGCCGGGCCTGACCGGGTGATCAGTGGTCGGCGCCGTTCCAGTCGCGGCCGGCGCCGATGGAGACCTCGAGGGGAACCGACAGCGGGTAGGCGCCGCCCATCTCGCGGCGGACCAGCTCTTCGAGGGGTTCGCGTTCGCCGGGGGCGATCTCGAAGACCAGCTCGTCGTGGACCTGTAGGAGCATGCGGGAACCGAGGCCGCTGTCCTTGAGTGCCTCGTCCACCCGCAGCATCGCGATCTTGATGATGTCGGCGGCGGATCCCTGGATGGGCGCGTTGAGGGCCATCCGTTCGGCCATCTCGCGGCGCTGGCGGTTGTCGCTGCTCAGGTCGGGCAGGTAGCGGCGGCGGCCGAGGATGGTGGCGGTGTAGCCGTCCTTTCCGGCTCGCTGGACGACGGCCTGCAGGTAGTCGCGGACGCCACCGAAGCGTTCGAAGTACTCCGTCATCAGGGTGCGCGCCTCCTCGGTGGAGATGCTCAGCTGATTGGAGAGACCGAAGGCGCTCAGCCCGTACGCCAGGCCGTAGTTCATGGCTTTGATCTTGCGCCGCTGGTCGGGGGTGACCTCGCCGAGGCCGACGTGGAAGACCGACGAGGCGGTGGCGGCGTGGAAGTCGGCTCCGGAGTTGAACGCGGCGATGAGCGCGTCGTCGCCGGACAGGTGCGCCATGATCCGCATCTCGATCTGGCTGTAGTCGGCGGTCATCAGCTGGTCGAAGCCGGGCCCGACGACGAAGGCGCGGCGGATGCGCCGGCCCTCCTCCGTACGGATGGGGATGTTCTGGAGGTTGGGGTCGGTCGAGGAGAGCCGGCCGGTGGCGGCGACGGTCTGGTTGAACGTGGTGTGGATGCGGCCGTCGTCGGAGACCGATTTGAGCAGGCCGTCGACGGTCGACTTGAGCTTGGCGACGTCGCGGTGGCGCAGCAGGTGGGCCAGCAGCGGGTCGCCGGTCTGCTCGAACAGGTTGGTGAGCGCGTCGGCGTCGGTCGTGTACCCCGATTTGATCTTCTTGGTCTTCGGCAGGTTGCGCTCGACGAAGAGGATCTCCTGCAGCTGTTTGGGCGAGCCGAGGTTGAACTCGCGGCCGACGACCTCGTGGGCGGCCTGCTGGGCGGCCTTCACCTCGGCGGCGAAGTGCGACTCCAGCTCGGACAGGTAGTCGGTGTCGGCGGCGATGCCGCGCCGCTCCATCTCGGCGAGGACGACCGACAGCGGCTGCTCGACGTCGG
Source organism: Actinoplanes sp. NPDC049802 (assembly GCF_040656595.1). Classification (NCBI taxonomy): domain Bacteria; kingdom Bacillati; phylum Actinomycetota; class Actinomycetes; order Micromonosporales; family Micromonosporaceae; genus Actinoplanes; species Actinoplanes sp. NPDC049802. Next base: position 58,588 of record NZ_JBFAMR010000030.1, on the reverse strand, counting down.
CGAGCAGCCGGACCGACTCGCCGCCGTCGCGGGACAGCTCGGCGGTGAGGACCTCGGCCAGGTCGAGGGTGGCGCGGGCGCGCAGCATCACGGCCTGCTCGGCGCTGTGGTCGTCGGCAGTCTCGAAGGAGAGGGCGAGCTGCCCGTCCTGTGGCTCCTCGACACGCAGCTCGCGTTTGAGGTAGCGCAGGGCGAGGTCGTTGAGGTCGTAGGCCCGCTGGTCGGGTTTGGCCAGGTAGGCGGCGAGGGCGGTGTCGGTGGTGACGCCGGCGAGCTGCCAGCCGTGGGCGTGGAAGGCGAGCAGGGCCGGTTTCGCGTCGTGGATCACCTTGGGCCGGGACGGCTCGGCGAGCCAGGCGGCGACGGCACGGTCGTCGTCCTCGTCGAGGCTCTCCGGGTCGAACCAGGCGGCGGGACCGCCCGCGGTGGCGACGGCGACGCCGGTGAGCCGGCCGGCGCCGCGGCCGAACGTGCCGGTGACGGAGACGCCCACCGGGGCGGTGCCGGCGTGCTCGCGCAGCCATGCGGCGACGCCGCCGGACCGCAGCACGGTGGCGTCGAGGTCGAACCCGGCCTCGGCCTCCGGCTCGACGGCCTCCAGGTACGAATACAGCCGCTCGCGCAGCACCCGGAACTCGAGGGCGTCGAAGACCTGGTGCACCGCCTCACGGTCCCAGCCCTCCCAGCGCACGTCGGCAGGCGCCAGCGGCAGCTCCAGGTCGCAGACCAGGGCGTTGATCTCGTAGTTGCGCAGCACGTCGGCGAGGTGGGCGCGCAGGCTGTCGCCGACCTTCCCCTTGATCTTGTCGACGTTCGCCACGATGCCGTCGAGCCCGCCGTACTCCTTGATCCACTTGGCGGCGGTCTTGTCGCCGACACCGGGAACACCGGGCAGGTTGTCGCTGGTCTCGCCGACGAGCGCCGCCTTGTCGCGGTAGCGCGACGGCGGCACGAAGTACTTCGCCTCGATGGCCTCGGGCGTCATCCGCCACACGTCGGAGACACCGCGCACCGGGTAGAGGATGGTGACGTGGTCGCCGGCGAGCTGGAACGCGTCCCGGTCACCGGTCGAGATGATCACCTCCATGCCGGCGGCACGGCCCTGGGTCGCCAGGGTGCCGATGATGTCGTCGGCCTCGTAACCGGGCTTCTCGATCACCGGGATGCGCAGCGCCTCCAGCACCTCCTTGATCAGGCTGACCTGACCCAGGAACGGCTTCGGCGTCTCGGAACGGCCGGCTTTGTACTCCGCGTACTTCTCCGTGCGGAAGGAGACACGGGACACGTCGAAAGCGACCACGATGTGGCTCGGCTTCTCGTCGCGCAGCATGTTGATGAGCATCGACGTGAAACCGAACACGGCGTTGGTCGGCTGACCGGTGTGGGTGCTGAAATTCTCCACCGGCAGCGCGAAGAAGGCCCGGTAGGCCAGCGAGTGGCCGTCGAGCAGCAGCAGTCGGGGGGTCTGGGCGTCGTCGCTCACGTCCCAGGACTCTAGTCGCCGGGTCCGACAAGTTTCCGCGCGCACCGCGGGGCGGCCACCCGGTGAGGGTGACCGCCCCGCGGCACGGCTGTGTCAGGCGACGCCGAGGTACGCCTCCTTGACCGCCGGGTCGTGCAGAAGGTCCTGGCCGGTGCCCTCCTTGACGATCCGGCCGGTCTCCAGCACGTACCCGCGGTGGGCGCGGGCCAGCGCCTGCTGCGCGTTCTGCTCCACCAGCAGCACCGTGGTGCCCTGCTGGTTGATCTCCACGATGATGTCGAAGATCTGCTGGATGATCATCGGGGCGAGGCCCATCGACGGCTCGTCCAGCAGCAGCAGCTTCGGCCGGGCCATCAGGGCACGGCCGACGGCCAGCATCTGCTGCTCGCCACCGGACAGGGTGCCGCCCGGCTGCTTCCGCCGCTCGCGCAGCCGCGGGAACATGGTGAGCACCTTCTCCAGGTCCTCGGCGATTCCCTTGGTGTCCTTGCGGGTGTAGGCACCCATGTCCAGGTTCTCCAGCACCGTCATACCGGGGAAGACCTGCCGGCCTTCCGGCGACTGGCACAGGCCCCGAACAACCCGCAGGTCGGCGCGCAGCTTGCTGATGTCCTCACCGTTGAAGGTGATCCGGCCACCGGACAGCGAGCGGGTCCCGGAGATGGCCCGCATGGTGCTCGTCTTACCGGCGCCGTTCGCGCCGATCAGAGCAACCACCTCACCCTCGTTGACGGTGAGGCTGATGCCGTGCAGGGCTTCGATCCGCCCGTACGACACCGACACGTTGTCCAGCTCAAGCAGCATCGGTGGGCTCCCCCAGGTACGCCGCGACCACCTTCGGGTCCCGGCTCACGTCGACCGGGGAACCATCGGCGATCTTGCGGCCGAACTCCAGCACGACGATCCGGTCGGTGACACCCATGACCAGGCGCATGTCGTGCTCGATGAGCAGCACGGTGACACCCATGTCACGGATCCTCCGGATCAGTTCGAGCAGTTCCTCCTTCTCCGCCGGGTTGAAGCCGGCGGCCGGCTCGTCCAGGCAGAGCAGCTTCGGCTCGGTGCCGAGCGCCCGGGCGATCTCCAGGCGGCGCTGGTAGCCGTACGGAAGGTTGCGGGCCGCATCGTTCGCCCGGTCGGCGATACCGACGAAGCGCAGCAGCTCCATCGCCTTGTCCTCGGCCGCACGCTCCTCGAGGATGTGCCGGGACAACCCGAACGTCTTCGCGAAGACGCGGCGGGTCTGCTGCCACGCACGCACCACCCCGTTGCTCGAGGTGACCTGCGGCAGCTCGTGTTCCTTGGGCCGGATCCGGTAGAGCCGCAGCAGCGCACCCGGCACGCTGGTCTTGTGCCGCGAATCGGTACCGACCATGACATTCTCGACCGCACTCATCTCCGGGAAGAGACGAATGTTCTGGAACGTCCGGGAGATGCCCATCTGGCTGATCTGGTGCGGCTTGCGGCCGCTCACCTGCTGCCCGTTGAACCGGACCGCGCCCGACGTGGGCTTGTACACCCCGGTCATCACGTTGAACGTCGTCGTCTTCCCGGCGCCGTTCGGGCCGATCAGGCCGAGGATCTCACCCTCGTGAATGTCGAAGCTGATCCCGTCGAGCGCCAGAACACCGCCGAACCGCAGCGTGACCCCGTCGACCTCGAGAAGCTTCCTACCCGGCGCGGGCTGAACCGCGGCGCTCGGCGCCGCCACCGTAGTGGTCTCGTCAGACATGAGCGGGCGCCTCCTCTGCCTCCGCCGCGCGGTCCTTCAGCTCGCGGGCACGCCGCCGGCTCGGGATCAGGCCCTGCGGACGCAGGATCATCACCAGCACCATCGCCACACCGAACGCCAGCCAACGGTAGTCCGCGATCTCCCGGAACCGCTCCGGAAGGTACCCCAGCAACACCGCGCCCAGCGCCACACCGGCCATGTTGCCGGAGCCACCGACAACGACCATCGCGACGAACAGGATCGACAGGTTGGCGTTGAACTGCGTCGGGTCGATGAACGCGTACCGCGACGCAAACAGCATCCCGGACAGGCCACCCAGCGCCGCGCCGATCGCGAACGCCCACAGCTTGAACTTGAACGGGTTCACACCCATCACCGCCGCGGCGTCCTCGTCCTCACGGACCGCCAGCCACGCCCGGCCCACCCGGCTGTGCTCCAGCCGCCGCACCGCGAACACCATCACCAGCACGAACGTGATCGCCAGCCAGTACCACGGCTTCACGTCGACCAGACCGAAGATGTTGTTGTCCGACGACGGCGGACCCTCCGGACCCGGAATCGCCGAGATGCCTACCGGGCCGTTCGTCACGCCCACCATGTTGCGGGCCACGATCCGGATGATCTCACCGAAGCCCAGCGTCACGATCGCCAGATAGTCACCGCGCAGCCGCAGCGTCGGCCAGCCCAGGATCACACCCGAGATCATCGTCAGGAGCACGGCGATGAACGCGCACAGCACCCAGCCCACCGCCCACGTCGCGGGCAGGTCGAACCTCTCCTGGATCAGCTTGACCACCGGCGAGTTCACCGAGCCGAACAGGCCCACACCGTAGGCGCCGATCGCGAAGAAGCCGATGTACCCCAGGTCCAGCAGACCGGCCAGGCCGATCACCACGTTCAGGCCGATCGCCACCAGCACATAGATGGCGCACGTGAACAAGGTGCCGGCCCAGCTGCTGCCGCCCTCGATCGAGTCGGTCCGGAACCACGTCAGGCCGGGAATGCCCAGCAGCGGCAGGTAATAAAGGAAAGCGATACCCGCGACCGCGCCCAGCGACTTCTGCCACTTCGGCAGATTCTGCCAGCGATCCCGCACCGCGTCGAGACGGCCGATCCGGGGCACGCTCGTGTCCACACTCTGGCTCATGCCCGGGCCCTCCCCAGCGACTCACCCAGCAGACCGGTCGGCCGGAACATCAGCACCACGATCAGCACCACGAACGCGATCACGTCCTCCCATTGGGTGCTGAACAGCGTCGCGCCGTAAACCTCGACGAGACCCAGGAACAGACCACCCAGCAGCGCACCGCGCAGGTTACCGATACCGCCGAGCACCGCGGCGGTGAACGCCTTGAGACCCAGTACGAAGCCCACGCTGTTCAGCGTGAAACCGGCCCGGATGCCCCAGAGCACCGCGGCGGCGCCGGCCATCACACCACCGAGCACGAAGATCAGCATGATCACGCGCTCCTGGTTGACGCCCATCAGCGCGGCCGTCTCCGGGTTCTGCGCCACAGCCCGCACACCACGGCCGTACCGGGTCTTGTTGATGAACCAGTCCAGCAGCGCCATCATCACCAGCGCCGACACCACGACGATCACCTGGATGTTGTTGACCGTCACGTGCCCGATCGTGAACAGATCCTTCTGCTCGATGATCGTCGGCATGCCGACCAGCTGCCGGGGACGCCCGAACAGCTCCGGCAGCGCCCGGCCCAGCAGGTCCGGCAGCAGCTGACCGAAGATCTCGACCAGGATCAGCGAGACACCGATGGCGGTGATCAGGAAGATCAGCGGAGGCGCGTTCTTCTTCCGCAGAGGCCGGTAGGCGATCCGCTCGATCGCCAGCGCCGTGCCACCCGAGGCGAGCGTTGCCGCGACCAGCGCCAGCAGCAGTAGCACCACCGCCTGCCCGGGCGAGGGGATTCCCTCGAATGGAACTTGGGTCCACACGAACAGCACCGCGAAGGTGCCGACCATGAAGACCTCGGAATGAGCGAAGTTGATCAGTCGCAGAACACCGTAGACCAGCGTGTACCCCAGGGCGACCAACGCGTAGATCGCGCCCTTGGACAGACCGTCGACGGTGTGCTGACCGAACTCGCTAATGAGTGCGTCGAAATTCACCGAGTTCTCCTTGCACTGACTGCGGCCGGGGTTCCCACCCCGGCCGCAGTCCGAATGCTGGTCGTCAGCTGAGCTTGAGCTCCTGCAGCGGCTCGAACGTGATGCCCTTGACCTGGTACGACCAGATCACGACCTTGCTCGGGTCGACGTCACCGTTCTCAGCGAACTTGATGTACTTCGAGACACCCTGCTTGTCGTACGCCTTCACGAACGCCAGGATGTCGGCCCGCGTCTTCTTGCCGGCCTTGAACGCGTCGATGTAGATCGTCGCGCCGTCGAAGCCCTCAGCACCGTAGGAACCCGGCGCGATGCCGTACTCCTTCTCGAAGTCGGCGGAGAAGGTGCCGCCCGCCTTCGAAGCCGGCAGACACGGGCAGGTGATGATCGCGCCCTCGGCGCCCTTCTGCGCGCCCTGCGGGAACGCCGGGTCGTACAGACCGTCCGGGCCGACGAACTTCGCCGTGACACCGGCAGCCCGCATCTGGCGAACCAGCGGAGCCGCCTCACGGGTGTAACCACCGTAGAAGACGAAGTCCGCCTGCGCGTTCTTGATCTTCGAGATGGTCGCCTCGAACTGAGCCTGCTTCTCCTGGATCTTCTCCTTGCCGGCCAGCGCCGCGCCCAGGTTCTTCTCCAGTTCGGCGGTGATACCCGCGCCGTACGCGGAACCGTCGTCAATCATGAAGACCTTCGCCGCGTTCTGCGACTTCAGGTACGTCGACACCGCACCGGCCTGAGTGCCGTCGTTACCGACCACCCGGAAGAAGGACTTGTTGCCCTTCGCGGTCAGGTCCGTCCGGGTCGCGGACGGGCTCACCATCGCCAGACCAGCAGCCTCGTACACGGGCATCGTCGCATCCGACTCACCGGAGAAGTGACCACCGATCACACCCAGGAACGACTGGTCGCCGGCCACCTGGTTCGCGATCGGAGTCGCCTGCGCGGGGTCACCCTGCGTGTCGAACTCCTTGAGCTCGATCTGGCAGTTCGCGTTCGCCGCGTTGTGCTGCTTGATGGCCAGCTTCGCACCGTTCAGCGACGGAATCACCAGACCGGCGTTGTCACCGCTGAACGCGCCGAAGATCGCGATCTTGCCACCGCACTCGGCAGCGGCCGTGTTCGAGTCACCGGAGCCCGCGTCCTGACAGCCGGCAGCCGCGAGCATCGCCGCGGCGATGCCCACCGTTCCGAGGACCCGAGAAAAGTTACGCCTCAAGGCTTCTGACCTTTCATCCTGGTGCAGGATTCGGCGTACCGAGGCCAGCGGAGACCACAAGATCCTCATCTCCCCGCGTGACCACGCACCACGAATCTGCGCACTGCTCGTGTTGGCGCAGCGTACTGGGCTCCGCATCGACAGTTAAGAACTTAAGGCCACACATGCCAAACCGTTACCGAGAGCCACTCGAACGACCCACTAAAAATGATCTTCACGGACCATCCCTCAGCAGGAAACATTCACGCCGCTGAAACAGACGTGAAAACACGGCCTGAAACACCGTCATCCGAGGACACCACCAGGAGCCCTGGACCGGCCGAGACAGACAGAGCACTTCCCGCGACACCACGAACCGCACGCGGCGAAACCATCGGCCGCCACCCCGACCCGCCATCCTCCGAAACCCACAACCCGAACGACGACCCGTCCCCCACCGCGGCCACCAACCGCGGCCCCGACGCCGCCAACGCCCGCACCCCCGACCAGGCCGACGGCGACACCGAACCGAACGACCCGCCCGGCCGCCACCGATCCGACTCCAACCGCCAAACACCCACCACCGAACCCCGCAACCCCAACGCCACCGGCACCCCACTCGCCAGCGTCACCCGCTGCAACTCCTCGTACTCCCCCGACGCGCCCTCCGCCGCCAGCCGCCGCCACACCCCGTCACCGGACGACCGCCACCCCACCGGATCACGATCCGGACGGCCCGCCGGCATCAATCCACCGGCCACCACCCAACCGTCATCCACCGCCACCGCATCAGCGGCCCACGTCAAACCCGACCCATCCGACGCCAGACCCGGTGCGCCCTCCGCGATCTCGAACTCCGAACCATCCCCCGACGACCACACCGCCGCACCCGAAGCCCGGTTACCCGCGATCAGAAACCCCGGCGCACCCGCCACCAACCGCGACACATTCACCGCCGTCGGACCACCGAACAACTCGAAACGCGCCGCCACCTCCCGCAGCACCCCACCGGCATCCAGGAACCACGAACTCGTCCGCGGATTACCGTGCGCGCCACCCGGCTTGTCCCCCACCACAGCCAGCCGGCCCTCCCGGCACGCCGCCGCGAACAACACGTTCTGCTTGCCGTAGAAACTCTCCGCCGCCACCTCCACCGGCGACCACGACACACCATCCGAACCCGCACGCCACACCGCCGGACGCGTCGCCCCCGCCGCATCCCGCACACCACCGACCACGAACCAGCCGTCCCCGCACGCCACCGCATCCCGCACCACCGGCGCGCCCGGCACCCCCGCCGGAAGCGGAAGAGCCGCCTCCCGCCAGTCCAAGGACAGGGGAGACGGCTCAGCGTCAGAATCCGACGAGCATCCGAAGACCGACAACAACAACGCTGTCGCCACCGCGGCGCCCGCACGTCTCATTTCGAAGGTTCCCCCTCAGCCTGCTGCTCCGCCAGAATCCGGTCAGCCACCTCGCGCATCGTCATCCGATGATCCATCGCGGTCCGCTGAATCCACTTGAACGCCTGCGGCTCCGTCATCGCGTACTTCGTCATCAGCTCGCCCTTGGCCCGCTCCACCGACTTCCGCGTCTCCAGACGCTCCGTCAGCCCCGCGACCTCCGACTCCAACGCCGAGATCTCCGAATACCGCGACAACGCGATCTCGATCGCCGGCACCAGATCCGACTTCTGGAACGGCTTCACCAGGTACGCCATCGCACCCGCCGCCCGCGCCCGCTCCACCAGATCACGCTGACTGAACGCCGTCAGAATCACCACCGGCGCGATCCGGCCACCGGCGATGCGCTCCGCCGCCGCCAGACCATCCATGATCGGCATCTTGATGTCGAGGATCACCAGATCCGGCTTCAGGTCCTCGGCCAGGCGCACCGCCGTCTCACCGTCGCCCGCCTCCCCGACCACGTCATAGCCCTCCTCGACGAGCATCTCGGCGAGGTCCAGACGGATGAGGGCCTCGTCCTCGGCGATGAGCACCCGCTTGCGCTCGGCACCAGCCTGCGTGTCGGCCACGGAAACCCCTACCCCCAGAATGTCGATGTCGCGACACCCGGGTATCTGGGTACCGCCTTCCTAAGCCTAGTAGGTAGGCTGTCGGGTGTTCGGGTTGGCGTGACCTAACTTGCGCCCACTCGATGATGCTCGTCCCCGTAGGCCAACCGGCAGAGCCGATGGATTCAAAATCCATTCAGTGTGGGTTCGAATCCCACCGGGGACACACCAAAGGGTCGTCGACGACTACCCGAAGAACGGCCCTGTCTCACTTTCGGTAATGCGTTGAGTGATCGGCGTCGTTGTAGTCGTACGAATGATGTCGATGCGGTGCTGAGCACGGTGTTCGCCAGCTGCCCTCCGCTGGAGATCAAGATCTCGTTGACCAGGGTGAAGGGGCTCTGATCCGCGCGTGGACACCGTCAACGGTGGTGGCGTGCCTGGGTGCGGGGCGCTGGCGCAGCGGGTGCACCGCTGTCACAAACGGGTGGTCGCCGACGTTACGGGTAGGTGCTCACCGGGTCGTGCCGCGGGTCCGGGCGCGACGTCTGGCCTGTTCCACCCACGGTTCCGGCCGCTCGGGGATCGCCTCGCCGTACCGCGCCAGCAGTTCCTGGAGCCGGGCCGTGCAGCGCGGCACCAAGGTCATCGTGGTCTCCTCGGCCCGCAGCGCCTGCAGCCTGTGTCCCCCGGGACCTGCGCACGACCGCGAAACGCCGCAGCCGTCAACTCACCTTTCCACCCCGCGACCTGTACCACTCGCTGGCCGCCGCCCGCACCCGGCATGGGCCGACGCGTACAAACGGCGCGTCGGCGTCGAACCGCACCCGCAACAGTCCCCCGACGTCACCGGCAGCCACCACGCGCTACCGCGGTCTCGCGAAAATCCGCCTGCAACACCCGTCCTCCGCGACCGCCATCAACCTCGTCCACCCGCACACCTGGTGGACCCCGCAACTTCGAACGCCCGCAGGACCGGCCGGACAGTGCTCGGCGATCTGGGCGTCGATGACGTCGACTTCATCGCAACGGACGGTCCAGGTCCGCGACGAAGAAGGACGCCGCGAACCCTCTGGTTCGCTCCGCAACCTCTCGTTCCAGCACGACGATGCGTTACGGGTCACTGCTGGTGGTGCCAGGCTTGTCGCCGGTGCCGGTCCCGGCTTTATCCACCCAGGTGCGCGCAGGAGCCGATCCAGTGCTCGCCGGTACCGCGGGTACCGGCGAGCACAGTTCATACCGCCCTGATCAGCAAGAGATGCTCGTGATTGTCACCGAATCGGTCCCGGTCATTCTCAACCATTGGCTTACGGTGTTTCCACGGCGGTCGTACACCTTGTCATCGCCGCCGTTCCAACTGGCCGTAACCCGGCATCCCTTCAGCACGCGGAAGCCGTCGACGTCGTAGTAGTACTTATGCACGGAGTCTGCTCGCGGACCGACGTTCATGTGGGCTTTGTAACTGGAGGTCGTCCAGCCGTTCACCGCGCATTTCAAGGTCTCGCGGGAGTAGGTACCAAGCTGACCGTCCCAGCAGTTGGTGACACCGATGGACTTGCCTGATGTCGCCAGGTTGTACACACGGCCGCCACAGAACGCCGTGGTGCAGTTGCCGGCTGCTGCCGGCGCGGCCGTCGCTACGAGTGCCATCGTGGTGGTGGCCACGACCGCAGACAGGGCCGCACCCGCCTTAACAAGCAGGGATTTCCGTTGCATGGATTCTCCAACTCCTTGATCCGATTGCGCCTGGCCAGGCTAATGAAGATCCACGATTACGTCGACCCCGAGATCCGATCATCGGGCGTCCTCAGACGAAACCCGACCCCGGGTCGAGTCGCCCGGAGGGCTCTCATCTCGTGGATCCCACGGAACGGAGCGCGACTTTCTCCCGTCACATTTTCCTCACCGCCCTGGCCAATCATCAGCTGGTTACGGACTTGGGCCCGGTGCGCGAAGTAGCGGGGGTGTTGCGCGATGATGCGTTCCCACACGATTCGCGCCTTGCGGCATGGTCGTAGCCGTCGGTACTTCTTGCGGATCCAACGCACCAGGTAGAAGTCGATACGCGCCAGGAACGTGTAGAGCGCGGAACGGTGAAACCACCCGCGTACGACCGGGTCGATCATCTCGGCGAGCTCGGCCCGGCTCAGGTCCAACCGGCGTTGGGTCCGCCGGCGCCGGACGGTACGCGTGGGGAATTCCCAGCCCGCCCGGGGTCACGACGGCGATCGCCTTGATCGTGTGGGTCTCGCTTGCGGCCGTGACCGGACTCGCGGGGCTGCGCCCCGATCAGCACCTGGTTCCAGGGAAGGCCTTTTGAACTGGCAGTGCAGTGCCCGCTGGTTGACCGTGACCATCAGATGAACACCGTCCGTGGCGAGCGGTCGGCGCGCCCGACCTGGGCGTGCAGCGCGTCCGCGACGACCAGGACGCGGTCAGGGGATCCGATCACGGCTCCGACCCGGCGCATGAGCGGGGTGCACGCGATCTGGACCTGGACGAGCACGATCCCGGTGCTGGTGTCGTAAGCCGAGAGCAGCTGGGCTTTCGTCGATGTCGAGAGGCTCGCCAACGATGAAACCGGTCGACCACCGCGGCGGCATCGACTTCGCCTGACCAGTGATGATATTGGACAATCTGCCGGCCCGCCGGCCCGCTCTGATAGCGGTCACCACCCGGGAGCCGGTGGCTCGACTCGGCGAGTTCGTCGGCCGAAGTGGTGACACTGCTTACGTCGTACCAGAGGATGATTTTGATCTTGGTCTGAATCTCGCGAACCCGGGGCCGTGGCGTGGCCCGGATGCTGTCATGGCAGGGACAGCTTCAGCGGGAGGCCTCATGTTGTCGTCCGGTTCTTCGCCCTTGACCGTCAAGCGCGGGAGCATGTGGGGTTTCCTGATGTTCGCGGGTGCTGCGTGGCTGGCGATCGGTTGGGCGATGTTGCGGTTGGAGCCGACGAATGTGGCGGCGGTGGCGGGTCCGGTGGTGTTGTTCGGGGCGGTGTGTGAGCTGGTCCGGGCACTGGCGGGGACGCGGATGTGGTGGTTGAACGCGGGTTTGGCGGTGTTGTTCGCGGCGACGGGTGTGTTGTTGCTGACGGATGAGGGTTCGTCGTTCGCGGGGCCGGCGGCGTTGGTGGGCTGGTATCTGATGGTTCGTGGCGCGATGGATGTCGCGGTGGGGATCATGACGCGGGGTTCGGATCGGGTGTGGAGCCTGCTGGTGACGGTGGGCGTGTTGGAGACGGGGCTGGGGTTCTTCGCGGCGAGTCCGTTCTCGCGTGCGGCGGATCTGGTGATGGTGGTGCTGGGTGCCCTGGGTGTGTTGCGGGCGGTGGCGGATCTGGTGACGGCGTTGCGGTTGCGTGAGGTGGCCGCGCCGCGGCGGGATGTGCTGGAGTTGCCGGCGGAGCGGGCTGCGGGGGTGCAGGGCTATTCGGCTGGTTTGGCTGACAGCGAAGGTGCTCCGCGGGTGCGGGCGCGGCATCGGGCGCGGTCTGGTGGCTCGACGGTGACGGCGGTGGAGGCGGTGTCGGAGTCGCGGCCGGGTGAGAGTTTTCATGATCGGGTGGTGCGGACGACGGCTGATCTGGATGCGATGTTGGCGCAGGCCGGGATCACGGGTTCGCGGTCGGCGCCGGTGGAACGGGATGTTCCGGTGGTGCCGGATTCACCGGAGGGTGTGGAGTTGGCACCGGAGAAGCGGGGTCCTTCGCGGTAGTCGCCGGTTTGCTGGGGTGGGCTGTTCTGTTCAGGCTTTCGGCGGTGTGGGGTGGATCTTTCGTGATCGCGATGCTCCCCCGCGGGTGTGATCGTATCCACAGTGGGTGAGGTGCCGTTTGGTTGGCCGGGTGGCAGTGGATGTCCGCGTCGGCTGGCGTTCTTGCTGCCCCGGCTCGAGCCTGCGGCGGTGTTCTTGCTGCGCGGCTCGTGGCTCCGGCGGTATGGGGTGGTTCTCCCGCCATCGGCGCCAGTTGTGGGTGTGACCGCACCCATAGTGGGTGTTCTTCCGTGTACCGACGGTGTGGCCCGAGCAGCGCTGTGACGCTCGTGAGCGACCGCGCAGGGCCCTGCGTGCCGAATCGCTCGGCCCCGTCTGCCCGCCGGGCGGGCTCCCAGAGCGCACCGACGGTGCGCCCCTGCCGCCCCTGCCGCCCCTGCCGCCCCTGCCGCCCCTGCCGCCCCTGCCGCCCCTGCCGCCCCTGCCGCCCCTGCCGCCCCTGCACCCCGGCACCCCGGCACCCCGGCACCCTGGCGTCCGGTGGGCGGAGGGCCGGCGTGCGAAGCGATGTGTGCTCGGAGAACGCGACACCCGGAGTGGGTGTGACGACACCCGTTGCGGGTGTCACGTCTGCCGAACACAGATAGCCGAAATCCGTGACCCGCCTCCCCCGGACGGGGGCTCGTCTCCGCGTCCGCTGCCAGCCGGGGAACGTGGCGGTGGTTCCGAGTGGCGGCCAGCCGGTGCACACGCTGGAATCCACGGGGCAGCGTCAACAGCGATCGCCGAGGAGCCACCGCGGCCGGCCGGGTCGCTTCGCCGGTCTTGCCCAGCGACGAGCACATCGTTCAAACGATGCCGTCCACATGCGCAACCACCGCAACGGACCGATCTTCACCGGTCTGGGACCGCCGACCACCGATCTCCGATCTCCGTCGCCGGTCGCGGTCGCCGTCGCGGTCGCCGTCGCCGAAGCCCTGATCCAGGTCCGGTTTCCGCTACCCCGCACCCGCGTCGTGAGGCCTAGCAAAGTAGGGCCGGACCGGATATGCGCTGGTAGCGGGCCTTTATTGATAAGCCAGCAGGGTCAGCGGTGATGACCAGCCGGTATCGCTTGGCTGGTGCTGGGTGTCGCGTCTCAACGGTGCTGTGACGCCGGTGATGACCAGCCGATGAAGATCACAGTCGGAGTCCGGGGGCCGGTGGTATGAGGTCGGCCGGCGTTCGCCACGGGTGTAGCCGCACCTGGGGTGCGGGGCAGTGTCCCTATTCGCCGATGCGGCGGAGGAGGCCTTCTTGGACGGCGCTGGCGATGTGGCGTCCGTCTCGGGTGAACATGCGGCCGTGAGCGAGGCCGCGTGCGCCGCTGGCGGAGGGGCTGGTGCTGTCGTAGAGGAACCATTCGTCGGCGCGGAAGGGCCGGTGGAACCAGAGGGCGTGGTCGAGGCTGGCGCCGATGACGCCGCCGGGGCCCCAGACTTCGCCGTGGGTGGAGAGGACGGCGTCGAGCAGGGACATGTCGCTGGCGTAGGTGAGTGCGCAGGCGTGGATGAGTGGGTCGTCGGGGAGGGTGCCGTCGAGGCGCATCCAGACGCGCTGGAGGGGTTGGACGGCGCGGTCGCCGGGTGGGACCCAACCGGGTTCGCCGATGTAGCGGACATCGACGGAGCGGGGTGAGGCTTTGAACATGGCCATCCGCTCGGGGTATTTCTCGGCCCAGTCGAGGATGGTGGGGACGTTTTCGGGAGCGGGGATGTCGGTGGGTGCGGGGGTGTGGTGGTCGAGGCCGGTTTCGGGGAGTTGGAAGGAGGCGGACATGAAGAAGATGGTTTTGCCGTGTTGTCTGGCGGTGGATCGGCGGACGGAGAAGGAGCGGCCGTCGCGGATGGTTTCGACGTGGAAGGTGATGGGTTGGGTGGGGTCGCCGGCGCGGACGAAGTAGCCGTGGAGGCTGTGGACGTGCCGGGTGGGATCGACGGTGCGGCCGGCGGCGACCAGCGCCTGTCCGGCGACTTGGCCGCCGAACACGCGCTGGGCACCGGTTTGTGGGCTTTCGCCCTGGAAGGTGGCCGCGTCGACCTGCTTGAGGTCGAGAAGCTCGACGAGCTGGTCGACGGCGGCCTGTCCTTGGAGCAAGGTCACACCTTGGCCGCGTCGACGAGCGATCCGATCTGGTGGACGCGCAGGGTGTTGGTGGAGCCGGGCGCGTTGGGCGGGGAGCCGGCGACGACGACGACGTAGTCGCCGGGTTTGGCGAGGCCCATGCTGAGCATTTTGGCGTCGACCTGGCTGAACATGTCGTCGGTGTGCTCGACGAAGTCGGTGAGGAAGGTCTCGACGCCCCAGCTGAGGGAGAGGATGTTGCGGACTTCGCTGACCGGGGTGAAGGCGTAGAGGGGCAGGTCGCAGTGCAGGCGGGCGAGGCGCTTGACGGTGTCGCCGGTTTGGCTGAAGGCGACGAGAGCTTTGGCGCCGATGTTGCGGGCGATCTGCGAGGCGGCGACGGTGAGGGCGCCGCCGTGGGTGCGGGGGTCGTGCATGAGGCGTGGGACGCCCATGCGGCCGGCTTCGGTGGTGGTGACGATCTTCGCCATGGTGCTGACGGTGAGGACCGGGTATTTGCCGACGCTGGTCTCGCCGGAGAGCATGACGGCGTCGGCGCCGTCGAGGACGGCGTTGGCGACGTCCGAGGCTTCGGCGCGGGTGGGCCGGGAGTTCTCGATCATGGAGTCGAGCATCTGGGTGGCGACGATGACCGGCTTGGCGTTCTCGCGGCAGAGCTGGACGGCGCGCTTCTGGACCAGGGGGACCTGGTCGAGGGGGAGT
Source organism: Actinoplanes sp. NPDC049802 (assembly GCF_040656595.1). NCBI lineage: Bacteria > Bacillati > Actinomycetota > Actinomycetes > Micromonosporales > Micromonosporaceae > Actinoplanes > Actinoplanes sp. NPDC049802. Next base: position 43,491 of record NZ_JBFAMR010000030.1, on the reverse strand, counting down.
TCGACGCCGAGGTCGCCGCGGGCGACCATGACGCCGTCGAAGGCGAGGACGATGCCTTCGAGGTGCTGGACGGCTTCGGGCTTCTCGACCTTGGCGATGACGGGGACGCGGCGGCCCTCCTCGTCCATGATCTTGTGGACGAGGTTGATGTCTTCGGGGGCTCGGACGAAGGAGAGTGCGACCAGGTCGACGCCCAGGTTGAGGGCGAAGCGGAGGTCTTCCTCGTCCTTGTCGCTGAGGGCGGGGACGCTGACGGCGACGTTGGGGAGGCTGACACCCTTGTTGTTGCTGACCGGGCCGCCTTCGGTGACGAGGCAGTGGATGTCCTCGCCCTCGACGCCGGTGACCTCGATCGCGACCTTGCCGTCGTCGATGAGGAGGCGGTCGCCGACCTTGACCTCGTGCGGGAGTTTCTTGTAGGTGCAGGAGACGCGCTCCCTGGTGCCGAGGATCTCGTCGCTGGTGATGACGACGCGGTCGCCGGTCTCCCAGCGGTGCGGGCCGTCGGCGAACTTGCCGAGGCGGATCTTCGGGCCTTGGAGGTCGGCGAGGATGGCGACCGGGCGATCGGCCTGCTCGGCGGCGGCTCGGACCAGCTCGTACATCTCCCGGTGGTTCTCCCGGGTGTCGTGGCTGAAGTTCATCCGGGCCACGTTCATGCCCGCTTCCACCAGTCCGAGCATGCGCTCGGGTGATTTGGTGGCGGGGCCCATCGTGCAGACGATCTTTGCGCGGCGTGTCACGGCCATCAGGCTAGTCCTTCTTTCGGGGCGGCCAGGCGGCCGACCCCCGTTCTTCGGCATGAACTGCGGGTGTCGACGGCGAGGTCAACCGCGTTCAAGCGGGTGCGCTGCGTCGTCCGCGGGCTTCAGCGACCGCCGGGTCAGCTTATCGGTCGGCTCCGGGCGGTCGTCGGCACATGCCACAACCTCGGTTTTGGGTACGCGGTGCGCGTACCGTGGCCTGCGGGAACAACCCTCGATGCACTGACCTTTGTCGATACCTGGCGGGTTCGGCGTGGTGCCGGGGGCTCCCCGGACGGCGCCGGGCCGGGCCCGCGGAGGGGTGGGGAATTCTTTCCTGATCGACGTGCGCCATTGCGGCGGCGGCCGCGCGGGGCATTAACGCCCGTTTTGGTGGGCGTCTCGGGGTGGACGCCGGAAAGGCCCACCACCGGTCGGTGGCGGGCCTTTCCGGCGTTTCGGTTCAGGCGGACAACGGTTGTGAGTCGGAGCGGACCGGGGCGGGCAGTTCCCCGGCGGCGCCGAGGTAGGAGTGGATGGCCGCGGCGGCGGCGCGTCCTTCGGCGATCGCCCAGACGATGAGCGAGGCGCCCTTGTGCATGTCGCCGGCGACGAAAACGCCGGGGGCGCCGGTCTGCCAGCCCTGGTCGGCGTCGAGGACGTTGCGCCGGTTGCGGCGCAGGCCGAACTGGGTGAGCAGCGGCTGGTCCTCGGTGCCGTCGAAGCCGATGGCGAGCAGGACGAGGTCGGCGCGCAGTTCGCGTTCGGTGCCGGGGGTGACGACGACGGTGCGGACGCCGTCGACGCGCTGGACGCTGACTTCGGCGATGCGGACGGCGGTGAGGTTGCCGTCGGTGTCGCCGACGAACTCCTGGACGGCGACGCCGAAGACGCGGTCGCCGCCTTCCTCGTGTGCGGCGTAGTTGCGCAGGATCAGCGGCCAGGTGGGCCACGGGTCCTTGACGCCGGTGCGTTCCTCGGGGGGCAGCGGGTACTGGTCGAGCTGGGTGATCGACGCGGCGCCCTGGCGGTGGGCGACGCCGAGGCAGTCGGCGCCGGTGTCGCCGCCGCCGATGATGACGACGTGCTTGCCGTGGGCGTCGATCGGGGTGGTGTCCTGCAGGCCGGCGACGATCCGGTTGGCCGGGACGAGGTGTTCCATGGCCAGGTGGACGCCCTTGAGGTGGCGGCCGGGGGTTTCCGGGGTGTCGCGGCCGGCGAGGGCGCCGGCGGCGAGGAGGACGGCGTCGTAGCGTTCGCGCAGGTCGTCGGCGGTGATGTCGGCGCCGACGTCGACGCCGGTCTGGAACTCGACGCCCTCGGCGGACATCTGTGCCAGACGGGTGTCGATGACGTGCTTCTCGATCTTGAAGTCGGGGATGCCGTAGCGGAGCAGGCCGCCGATGCGGTCGTCGCGCTCGTAGACGGTGACCGCGTGCCCGGCGCGGGCCAGCTGCTGCGCGGCGGCCAGGCCGGCCGGGCCGGAGCCGACGATCGCGACGGACTTGCCGGAGGACGCCGGCGCCGGCTGCGGGACGAGCCCGGCACCGAACGCGTGGTTGGCGATCTCCACCTCGACCTGCTTGATGGTGACCGGTCCGCCGCCGGCGCTGCCGCCGATGCCGAGCACACAGGCCGCTTCGCACGGCGCCGGGCAGAGCCGGCCGGTGAACTCGGGGAAGTTGTTGGTGGCGTGCAGCGCGTCGGCCGCGGCCGGCCACTGCTGGGTACGGACGAGATCGTTCCAGTCCGGGATGCGGTTGCCCAGGGGGCAGCCGTCGTGGCAGAACGGGATGCCGCAGTCCATGCAGCGGGTGGCCTGGTCGCGGATCAGCTCCTCGCCGGCGGGCGGGTAGACCTCTTTCCAGTCCATGATGCGCACCGGCACGGGCCGGCGCTTCGGCAGCTGCCGCTCGTAGCGGAGGAAACCGTTAGGGTCAGGCACTGGTTACCCCCATGACCGCCTCGTCAACGTTGCGACCGGCCGCTTCGGCGGTCTTGATCAGTTCCATGACGCGCTTGTAGTCGCGCGGGACCACGGCGGTGAACCGTTCGACGGCGGCGGGCCAGTCCTTGAGCAGGCGCCCGGCGACGGCCGAGTCGGTTTCGGCGTGGTGCTTCTCGACGAGCGAGCGCAGCAGGTCGCGTTCGTCGTCGGTGAGCGGGGCGAGGTCGACGAGTTCGGGGTTGACCAGGTTCTGGTCGAGGTCGAGCAGGAACGCCTTGCCGCCGCTCATGCCGGCCGCGAAGTTGCGGCCGGTGGGGCCGAGCACCACCACGATGCCGCCGGTCATGTATTCGCAGCCGTGGTCGCCGACGCCTTCGACGACCGCGTGGGCTCCGGAGTTGCGGACCGCGAACCGTTCGCCGACGCGGCCGCGCAGGAACAGTTCGCCGCTGGTGGCGCCGTACAGCAGGGTGTTGCCGGCGATGGTGTTCTCCTCCGCCGTGAACGGCGCGTCCTCGGCGGGGCGCACGATGACGCGGCCGCCGGAGAGGCCCTTGGCGACGTAGTCGTTGCTGTCGCCGATGAGCCGCAGGGTGACGCCGCGCGGCAGGAAGGCGCCGAACGAGTTGCCGCCGGTGCCGCGCAGGGTGAAGGAGATGGTGTCGTCGGGCAGGCCGTTGCCGCCGTAGCGGCGGCTGACCTCGCCGCCGAGCATCGCGCCGACGCTGCGCTGGTCGTTGCGGGTGGGCAGTTCGGCGCGGACCGGCAGGCCGTCGGTGAGCGCCGGCTGGGCGAGGGCGATGAGCTGGTTGTCGAGGGCCTGGTCGAGGCCGTGGTCCTGGGCGACGACGCCGCGGCGGGCGGCGCCTTCGGGCAGCTCCGGAACGTACAGCACCGGGGCGAGGTCGAGGCCCTTGGCCTTCCAGTGGTCGACGGCCTCGGTCACGTTGAGGATCTCGGCGTGGCCGATCGCCTCGTCGATGGTGCGGAAGCCCAGTTCGGCGAGGATCTCACGGACCTCTTCGGCGAGGAACATGAAGAAGTTCTCGACGAATTCGGGTTTGCCGGTGAAGCGCTCGCGCAGCACCGGGTTCTGGGTGGCGATGCCGACTGGGCAGGTGTCCAGGTGGCAGACGCGCATCATGATGCAGCCGGAGACGATCAGCGGACTGGTCGCGAAGCCGAACTCCTCGGCGCCCAGCAGCGCGGCGATGACCACGTCGCGGCCGGTCTTGAGCTGGCCGTCGACCTGGACGGTGACCCGGTCGCGCAGCTTGTTGAGCAGCAGCGTCTGCTGCGCCTCGGCCAGGCCGAGCTCCCAGGGGGTGCCGGCGTGCTTGAGCGAGTTGAGCGGGGACGCGCCGGTGCCGCCGTCGTGGCCGGAGATCAGGATGACGTCGGCCTTGAGTTTGGCGACGCCGGCGGCGACGGTGCCGACACCGATCTCGCTGACCAGTTTGACGTGCACCCGGGCCATCGGGTTGACCATCTTGAGGTCGTGGACGAGCTGGGCCAGGTCCTCGATGGAGTAGATGTCGTGGTGCGGTGGCGGCGAGATGAGGCCGACGCCGGGGGTGGCGTGCCGGGTCTTGGCGATCCACGGCCACACCTTGTTGCCGGGCAGCTGGCCGCCCTCGCCGGGCTTCGCGCCCTGCGCCATCTTGATCTGCAGGTCGTCGGCGTTGACGAGGTATTCGCTCGTCACGCCGAACCGGCCGGAGGCGATCTGCTTGATCGCGGAGCGGCGCTGCGGGTCGTAGAGGCGTTCGACGTCCTCGCCGCCCTCGCCGGTGTTGGATTTGGCGCCGAGCCGGTTCATGGCGATCGCGAGGGTCTCGTGCGATTCGGCGGAGATGGAGCCGTAGCTCATCGCGCCGGTGGAGAACCGTTTGACGATCTCGGTGGCGGGTTCGACCTCGTCGATCGGGATCGGGGTGCGGTCGGAGGCGAACCGGAACAGGCCGCGCAGGTGGCCCGCGTCGGCGGACAGCTGGTTGATCTTGCCGGTGTAGCGCTTGAAGACGTCGTACTGCTTGCTGCGGGTGGCGTGCTGGAGCAGGAAGACGGTCTCCGGGTTGAACAGGTGCAGCTCGCCCTCGCGGCGCCACTGGTACTCGCCGCCGACCTCGAGGCGGCGGTGCGCCCGCTCGGCCCGGTTCGCCGGGTAGGCCTTCTCGTGGCGGGCCTTGACCTCCTGGTGGATGCCGTCGAGGCCGACGCCGCCGATCCGGCCGGACGTGCCGGCGAAGTAGCGCTGCAGCAGCTTGTTGTCCAGGCCGACGGCCTCGAACACCTGGGCGCCGCAGTACGACGACACGGTCGAGATGCCCATCTTGGACATGATCTTCAGGACGCCCTTGCCGAGCGCCTTGACGTAGTTGCGGACCGCCTTGCGCGGCTCGACGCCGACCAGGGTGCCGGTGGCGATCAGGTCGTCGACGCTCTCGAACGCCAGGTACGGGTTGACGGCGGCCGCGCCGTAGCCGAGCAGCACGGCGGCGTGGTGCACCTCGCGGCAGTCGCCGGACTCGACGACCAGCGCCACCTGTGTACGCGTCTGCTCGCGCACCAGGTGCTGGTGGACCGCGGCGGTGAGCAGCAGCGACGGGATCGGCGCCAGGTCGGCGTTGGAGTCGCGGTCGGACAGCACGAGGATGCGCACGCCGTCCTCGATGGCCTCCGACACGTGCCGGCAGATCTGGGTGAGCCGGGCCTTGATGCCGGCCGCGCCGTCGCGCAGCGGGTACAGGCCGGACACCCGGACCGCCTTGAAGCCGGGCAGGTCGCCGTCCTCGTCGATGGACAGGATCTTGGCCAGCTCGTCGTTGTCAATGACCGGGTAGGGCAGGACGATCTGCCGGCAGCTGGCCGGGCCGGGGTCGAGCAGGTTGCCCTCGGGCCCGATCGTCGTCGACAGGCTGGTGACCAGTTCCTCGCGGATGGCGTCCAGCGGCGGGTTCGTCACCTGGGCGAACAGCTGGTGGAAGTAGTCGAACAGCAGCCGCGGCCGGGTGGACAGCGGCGAGATCGGGGTGTCGGTGCCCATCGAGCCCAGCGGCTCGGCGCCGGCCCGCGCCATCGGCGCGACCAGGATCTTCAGCTCCTCCTCGGAGTAGCCGAAGACCTGCTGGCGGCGCAGCACCGAGTCGTGGGTGTAGATGACGTGCTCGCGGGCGGGCAGGTCCTCCAGCTCGATCAGGCCGGCGTGCAGCCAGTCGGCGTACGGCTCGGCGGCGGCCAGCTCGGCCTTGATCTCCGCGTCGTGGACGATGCGGCCGGCCGCGGTGTCGACCAGGAACATCTTGCCCGGCTGCAGGCGGCCCTTGGCGACGACCCGGCTCGGCTCGACGTCGATGACGCCGGCTTCGGAGCCGAGCACCACCAGGCCGTCGGCGGTGTGCCACCAGCGGCCGGGGCGCAGGCCGTTGCGGTCGAGGACGGCGCCGATGATCGTGCCGTCGGTGAACGCCACGGCGGCCGGGCCGTCCCACGGCTCCATGAGGCTCGCGTGGAACCGGTAGAAGGCGCGGCGGGCCGGCTCCATGTCCGGGTCGTTCTCCCACGCCTCGGGGATCATCATGAGCACCGAGTGGGGCAGGCTGCGGCCGGCCAGGTGCAGCAGTTCGAGGACCTCGTCGAAGCTGGCCGAGTCGGAGGCCTCGGGCGAGTTGATCGGGAACAGCCGCTTGATGTTGCCGGGCAGGTTCGGCGACGACAGCAGCGCCTCGCGGGCCGCCATCCAGTTCTTGTTGCCGCGGATCGTGTTGATCTCACCGTTGTGGGCGATCAGCCGGTACGGGTGCGCCAGCGGCCACGACGGGAACGTGTTGGTGGAGAACCGGGAGTGCACCAGCGCGATGGCGCTGTCCATCCGGTCGTCGGACAGCTCCGGGAAGAACGCCGGCAGCTGCTCCGGGGTGAGCATGCCCTTGTAGGTGATGGTCCGGGAGGACAGCGACGGGAAGTACACCGCGACGCCGCGCTGGGAGGTCTCCCGTTCGGCCTGCTTGCGGATGCAGAACGCGACCCGGTCCAGTTCCAGCCCGGACAGCTGCTCGCCGGCGGGGCCGGCGGGCGCGTCGACGAGCCGGTGCGCCGACAGGAACACCTGGCGGATCGCGGGGCGGGCGTCCTCGGCGGTGGCGCCCAGGCCGGACGGGTCGACCGGCACGTCGCGCCAGCCGAGCACCTCGCCGCCCTCGACGAGCACGTACTTCTCGAAGACCTTGGTCGCACGGGCCGCGTCGTCGGGGTCCGTGGGCAGGAAGACGAGCCCGGTGGCGTACTGCCCGGCGGGCGGCAGGTCGAAGCCCGCGGCCGCGCGGTAGTAGCGGTCCGGAATCTGGATCATGATGCCGGCGCCGTCACCGGTGTTCTGCTCGGCGCCGCGGGCACCGCGGTGGTCGAGCCGAATCAGCGCGGACAGGCCCTTGGCCACCACATCGTGGGAGCGACGGCCGTGAATGTCGGCAACAAATGCGACACCACAGGCGTCTCGCTCCGACTGAGGGTCATAAAGCCCCTGGGGGTGCGGATATGCCACCGGGCCTCCTGTCGTCACTGGTGTTTCCGTCTGAGGTCGGGACGACGTCGGCCCTGCAAAGTCTCTTGAGTCTACGTTAAGAGCCACTGATCTCCGCCAGATGCGGATTGATCACACCTCGTACCGATCCGGCGCACCGATCTGCGGACGAACTGAATAGCACAGCAGGTGTGCGGACCGGTAGTCTCGCGCGATGGCGCCAGTGGATTCCGGCCTCTTCGACCGGCTCGAGCGGTTCTACGACGCTTTGCCCCGCCCCTGGGCACGGGCCGAAGATTTCGGTTCGATGGTTCTCTTCGTCCGCGACGGTGAGGGCTGGCCCTACTATGCACGGCCGAAGCGGGGTTCGCACACCCCTTCCGCGGCCGATCTGACCGAGGTCCGGCGCCGCCAGCGCGAGCTGGGACTGCCGGAGACCTTCGAATGGGTCCACGAGAACACCCCGGATCTGCTGGCCGTGGCCCGTTCGGCCGGGCTCGACGTGCTGCTCGCGCCGCTGCTGGTGCTCGACCGGGCGGCGCTGGTGCCCGACCTGCCGCTGCGTGACGCCACCTGCCGGCCGCTGGATCCCGCCGCGCCCACGTTCGCCGCCGACCTGGGCGCCTCCCGGGCGGTGGCGCGGCTCGCCTTCGCCTCCCCGGCCTATCAGACGCCCCTGGAGTCGGCGGAGAACGCGCTGCTCATCGAGGATGCGGGCCCCTCCGAGCGGGATGCCGCCGAGCCGCCCGGCGCCGAGGTGGTGCGCCAGGCGCGGGAGATGGCGGCCACCGGCGACTACCTCACCGTGGTGGCCGAGACACCGGGCGAGGGCATCGTGGCGACCGCGACCGGCCAGCGCTGCGGTGACGTCGCCGAGATCGTCGGGGTGGCGTCCCTGCCGTCGGCGCGGCGGCGCGGTTACGCCTCGCAGCTCACCGCCACGCTCGCCGGGCGGCTGCTGGCCGGCGGCGCCGATCTGGTGTTCCTGTCGGCGGGCGATGACGACGTGGCCCGGCTCTACACGAAGGTCGGCTTCCGGCGGGTGGGCACCGCATGCATCGCCGAGCCCGCCGCCGCGCCTCTCTGAGCGGGTCCGCGAATGCCTCACACTTCCCAACATCTGGTACGGGGTAAGCAGTCGAATCCTGTTGGTTGCTTACCCGACGGAGGGCTCCGGTGGGTTCCCGCACAGGGAGACGCCTGTTTCACGCGGGGACGGCGACTGTGACATCTTCCATTCGGTCGCGTCCCGCATCTTGATCATGGGATCCGGGGCGCCGTGACTCTCCCCCGCCGCGCCGCGGCGCGGCGGCCGTCCACCGGATCAGCCCGGCGGGCGCGTCGCGGCCTGGGCCCGGCAGACGGCCGCGGTGCGCCACGGAACGGGCGGAAATGCATTTGTTAACGATCACAGGCGTACCGGGAAAGGGTTTCGAGAAAGCGTGAGGGAACGCGGGCGAGAAAAGCCGCGGCGGGCGCGGCACAACGACCGGGAAAGGCGCGAGACGCCGGAAAAGCTCTCGGACAAGCCCTTCCGGTAAGACGGCCCGGGACCGGAGGAGAGAAATTTCTCAGTCCGGGGGCGTCCAGTCGGCGACCGGGTCGAGGTGGCGGCCCAGCATGCGCGGGCGCATGTGGTGCAGGGCGGCGTCGCGGGCCCGCAGCGCGAGACGGCCGCGAGCCTGGACCACCGCGGACATCCGGCGATTCCGGCGGACCACCGTGGTGGTGCGCGGGCGGCGCAGCCGGTCGTAGGCCTCGACCGCCGCGATCAGGCCCTCCCCCGGCTCGGCCGTGGCGGTCAGCGAGCGCAGCGTCGCCACGTCCTCGAACGCCAGGCACGCGCCCTGGCCGAGATGGTGCGGCATGGCGTGGGCGGCGTCACCGATCAGCACCACCCCACCGCCGGCGGAGGCGAACCCGTAGGCGCGCGGCAGCGGCCGCAACTCCCGGACGCCCTGCGGAACCAGATCCTCCGGGCGGGTCGCGTCCAGCAGCGCGCCGACCGGCTCGTGCCAGCCGGCGAACCAGCGCCGCAGCAGGGCCAGCTGGGTGGCCGGCGACTCCGGGCGCGGTGCGCCGGCGGCCGTCGCCACCCAGTAGACACCGCCCCGGCCGCCGGCCCGGTCGCCCAGCGGCATCGCCACGAACCGGTAGCCGGCGCCGAGCGTCTCGCCGGCGGGACAGCGGTCGCCGTCCAGTCGTGGCGCCCGGAAGCCGGGGATCACCGCCTGCCAGGCGGCGAAGCCGGAGCCGACGGCCACCGCCTCCGGCGCCACCGCGGCGCGGACCCGGCTGTCGATGCCGTCCGCGGCGATCAGCAGATCCGCCTCGATCACGGTGCGGCCGTCGCCGACCGTGGGCCGCCGGCGCCGGTCCACCCGGACCGTCGTCACGTCGAAACCGGTGCGGACCTCGGCGTCACCGAGACCCGCGACCAGCGCGTCGAACAGATCCTCCAGATGCACGACCACCGGCGCCGGGCCGGAGCCGGCACGGGGGCGGGGCGCGACCAGCCACTGACCGTCCGGGCGGCGGACCCCACCGTCCGGCAGCGGCGACGCGATCGCCGTCCAGCCGCCGTCCGGGTGCAGCGACTCCAGGGCGCGCAGGCCGTTGGGCCAGAGCACCACGGCGGCCGCCGGCGCGGCCACCCGCTCCGAACGCTCCAGCACCGTCACCCGCCAGCCGGACCGCGACAGCGCGCCCGCGGCGGCCAGGCCGGCCATCCCGGCGCCCACCACCACGGCCGTACGCACTGCGGTCAGCTCTCGTCGGAGGAGGAGGTCTCCGCGGTGTCGCCGACGGCCGCCGACACCGTGCCGGCCTTCTCCGCGGGCGGCAGGATGCCGGTCCGGTGGTACTCCTCGAACCGCTCCCGGCTCACCACCTGGTAGGCGATCGGCATCTTGCGGGACGTGTCCGTCGCCGCGGCGCCCACGTCCACCTGCGAGAGGTCGCTCGCCGCGAGATCCGACGGCTCGGGGGCGGTCTCCGGGGCGTCGATCGGCACCACGTACTCGCGGGCGCCCTTCACCACGAAGAAGTAGACGGCCGCGCCCAGGAATACCAGGATCGAGACGAACACGTTGATCCGGACGCCGAAGAAGCTGTTCGCCTCGTCGACACGCAGCATCTCGATCCACAGGCGGCCGGCGGTGTAACCCATCACGTACAGCGCGAACGCCCGGCCCCGGCCGAACTTGAACTTGCGGTCCAGCAGCCACACCATGGCCGCGACACCCAGGTTCCAGATCGCCTCGTACGCGAACGTCGGATGGTAGAGGTCCGGCAACGTCACCGGCTCGCCGTCGATCACCGCGGCCCGGCCCGGGTTCGCCTGGTCCATGTCGTGCACTTCCAGGCCCCACGGCAGGGTGGTGACCTTCCCGTACAGCTCGTTGTTGAACCAGTTGCCGATCCGGCCGATCGCCTGCGCCACCGGCAGCGCGGGCGCCAGGGCGTCGGCGAACACGGTCAGCGGCAGGCCGATCTGGCGGGCCGCGATCCACGCGCCGAGCGCGCCGCCGGCCACCGCGCCCCAGATCCCGAGACCGCCCTCCCAGATCTTGAAGGCGTCCATCGGCTCACCGCCGGAACCGAAGTACTCCTGCGGGGAGGTGATCAGGTGGTAGATCCGGGCGCCGATGATGCCGAACGGGACCGCCCAGACCACCAGGTCCAGTGAGGTCCAGGGCTCCACCCCGCGGTGGCGCAGACGCTGCTCCATCAACAGGGTGGCGACGACGATGCCGACGATGATGCACAGCGCGTACGCCCGGATCGGAAGCCCTAGGACATGCCACACCGACTCGGTGGGACTGGGGATGGCGGCGATGTTCACGGGTGCACACGCTACCGCCGTTCGGCACCGATGTGATGCCCAGGGCACCGGCCAATTCGCCGGCGCCCTCGGCGGCGGCTCAGCGGCGTACGCCCTCGGCGAGCTCGGTGCTCAGAGCACGCAGATCACGGAGGCCGGCGGCCCGGTCGGGCGCCTCCAGCACGCAGCGGATCAGGGCGCTGCCGACGATCACGCCGTCGGCGAAGGCGGCCACCTCGGCGGCCTGCCGCCCGTTGCCGACGCCCAGGCCGACACCGACCGGCATCTCCGGGTCGATCGCCCGGATCCGGGCCACCAGCTCGGGTGCCTGCGAGGACACCGACGTGCGGGCGCCGGTGACGCCCATCAGCGCGGTCGCGTAGACGAAGCCCCGGCAGTTGTCCAGGGTCATCGCGATCCGCTCATCGGTCGACGACGGCGCCACCAGGAACGTCCGGTCGATCTTGTGGGCGTCGGCGGCGGCGATCCACTCGGCCGCCTCGTCCGGGATCAGGTCCGGCGTGATCATGCCGGTGGCCCCGGCCGCGGCCAGGTCCCGGGCGAACGCGTCGACACCGTATCTCTCGACCGGGTTCCAGTAGGTCATCAGCACGACCGTGCCGCCCGCCGACGACACCGCCTCGATGATCTTCAGGGTGTCCCGGGTCCGGACACCGCCCGCGAGCGCGATGTCGCTGGCCCTCTGGATGACCGGGCCGTCCATCACCGGGTCCGAGTACGGCAGCTCGACCTCGATCACGTCGCAGCCGGCCTCGTGCATCGCGATCATCTGCTCGATGCTGTGGTCGACCGTCGGGAAGCCGGCCGGCATGCAGCCGACCAGCACCGACCGGTTCTCCGCCTTCGCCTTGGCGAACGTCTGCGCGATGCTCACGTGTTCTCCCCGGGTACGACCGTCTCCACCTGGTCCAGCAGGCCGAAGTAGGCGCCGGCGGTGTGCACGTCCTTGTCGCCGCGCCCGGACAGGTTCACCACGATCGCCGGGGTGCGGCCCAGCTCCTCGCGCAGCCGGGGGGCGATCTTCGCGGCGCCGGCCAGGGCGTGCGAGCTCTCGATCGCCGGGATGATCCCCTCGGTACGGCAGAGCAGCTGGAACGCGGCCATCGCCTCGGCGTCGGTGACCGGCTCGTAGACCGCCCGGCCGGTGTCGTGCAGCCAGGCGTGCTCCGGGCCGACACCGGGGTAGTCCAGTCCCGCCGAGATCGAGTGCGACTCGATGGTCTGGCCGTCGTCGTCCTGAAGCAGATAGGTGCGATTGCCGTGCAGCACACCGACCGTGCCACCGGTGATCGACGCCGCGTGCCGTCCGGTCTCCACCCCGTCGCCGCCGGCCTCGAAGCCGTACAGCCGGACGCTCTCGTCCGGCACGAAGGCGTGGAAGATGCCGATCGCGTTCGACCCGCCGCCCACGCACGCGGCCACCGCGTCCGGCAGGCGGCCGAGCTGCTCCAGGCACTGGGCCCGGGCCTCGACACCGATGCCGCCGACGAAGTCGCGCACCAGCTCCGGGAACGGGTGCGGCCCGGCCGCCGTCCCGAGCAGGTAGTGGGTGGTCTCGACGGTGGAGACCCAGTCGCGCAGCGCCTCGTTGAGCGCGTCCTTCAGGGTGCGCGAGCCGTTGGTCACCGGGATCACGGTCGCGCCGAGCATCCGCATCCGGGCGACGTTGAGCGCCTGTCGCTGGGTGTCGGTCTCGCCCATGTAGACGACGCACTCCAGGTCCAGCAGGGCGGCCGCGGTCGCGCTGGCCACACCGTGCTGGCCGGCGCCGGTCTCGGCGATCACCCGGGGCTTGCCCATCCGCTTGGCGAGCAGCGCCTGGCCCAGCACGTTGCGCACCTTGTGGGCGCCGGTGTGGTTGAGGTCCTCCCGCTTCAGCCAGATCTCCGCGCCCAGCGCCTCGGACAGCCGGGCCGCCCGGTACAGCAGCGACGGCACGCCCGCGTAGTTGAGCAGCAGATCCTGGAAGCGGGCCTGGAACTGCGGGTCCTGCTTCGCCGACCGGTACGCCGCGTCCAGCTCGTCGAGGGCCTTGACCAGCGCCTCGGGAACGAAACGGCCCCCATATTTGCCGAAATGTCCGGCAAGGTCGGGCAACGTCGGAGCGGTCATGCCGCACCTCCCTCACTCGGTCGCATCGTCGGGCCCCCGGCTCGTCACCGCACCGGCCTCGGCGTGGCCGGATGGTTGCCGGCGTTGACCAGCTCGGCCACCGCGTCACGCGGCGACTTCTGAGTCACCAGGCCCTCGCCGACCAGCACCGCGTCGGCACCCGCCGACGCGTACCGGATCAGGTCGTGCGGGCCGCGCACACCGGACTCGGCGATCTTCACGACGTTCTGCGGCAGGCCGGGCGCGATGCGCTCGAACACCGACCGGTCCACCTCGAGGGTGCGCAGGTCCCGGGCGTTGACGCCGATGACCTTCGCGTTCGCCTCCAGAGCCCGATCGGCCTCCTCCTCGTTGTGCACCTCGACGAGGGCGGTCATGCCCAGCGACTCGATGCGCTCCAGGAGGCCCACCAGAGCGTTCTGCTCCAGCGCGGCGACGATCAGCAGCACCAGATCGGCGCCGTGCGCGCGCGCCTCGTGCACCTGGTAGCTGGAGACCACGAAGTCCTTGCGCAGCACCGGGATCCGCACCGCGGCCCGGACCGCCGCGAGGTCGCCGAGCGAACCGCCGAACCAGCGGCCCTCGGTGAGGACACTGATGCAGCGGGCGCCACCGGCCGCGTAGTCCCCGGCCAGCTCGGCCGGGTCGGGGATGTCGGCGAGCGCGCCCTTGGACGGCGACGCCCGCTTCACCTCGGCGATCACCGCCACTCCCGGCTTGCGCAACGCCGCGTACGCGTCGATGGCGGGCGGCGCGGCCGCCGCCAGCTCGCGCACCTTCTCCAGCGGCATCGCCGCCTGCCGCGCCGCCACGTCCTCACGGACGCCGGCGAGGATCTCCTCGAGCACGTTCTGCGAAGCCGCTCCGCGCGCGGGTCCGCCACTGCCCGCTTCCGCCTGATCGGATGTCACCTAATGACTCCCCTCTCCGGGTGTCTTCGGCCTGATGCTAGGAGGTGACGGGGGGTGACGGCCTCCTGGGGGTATGGCGCGCCTCACGGAATGGACTGGGGCATAATGCCAGGCTGCCCGGCGCCGATGTCTCATCGCTCACATGGTGACGCCGCCGACACCCCACTGTACTGGGCCGCTTCCCCCGTTCGGGCGATCCCACGGTGCGTTGACACGGGCGTCACCGTGCGGAAATAGGACTCGGCCATCATGTCTCTCGGGCAGACTTGTCCCGGCGCCGTCAGGACGCCGTCAGCCAGCCGGACGATGGAAGCGGAGTCGACCCATGGCCACTGACATGCTGAACCAGCCGATGAATTTCGCCGCCGTCTCACGGGTCCTCGTGTCCGTCGCGGCCGAGGTCGCCACCGGGGTGCAGCGCGCCGTCGTCGGGCCGGACAACGTGCGCACCGCGCGCGACAACGCGTGGGACGCCATCCAGGCCGACCGGGCCCGGGCCGCCGCCCGCGCCGAGACCGCCCGCGCGGTCGCCGCGATGATCGCCGCCAGCCCGGCGGCACAGCCGCGCCGCGCCCGCTCGATGGCGAGCTGACCCGACTCTTACGGGTGATCCCGGCCGCGGGCGGTCGGATCGTCGCCGCGGTCCAGGGCGTCCCAGAGTTCCCGGGTTCCGTCGACGGACTCCGTCTCGGTGGGGCTTCGGCGCTCGTACCGGGCGGACATGGCCGGCCACCGATGGCCGTGACGCGCCGCGAGCAGCCCGCCCACCCCGACGGCCACGCCGCCGGCCGCGCACAGCACCGGCCAGATCCAGCCGGCCTGCCCGGCGGCGCCCGGATCGAGGGTGACCCGGGCCAGCACGGCACCGGTCACGATGCCCGCCGCGGCCGTCATCAGCAGCACGCCGAGCAGCCGCCGGGCCACCCCGCGGGTGGCCAGCAGCGCGCCCGTCCCGGCGAGCGCCACCACGGCCAGGCCGATCAGCCAGGGCTGCGTGTCGGCGCCGGTCTGCTCGGTCCGCAGATCGGACAGGCCCGGGCGCCGCTCCACCGCGACCGCCCACACCCGGGTGACCGCGTAGAGCGCCAGCCCGGCCCCGGCCAGGCAGGCGAGAACCGCGGCGAGAGGACCGCGCCGGGTCATCGCGCCCCTCCGCCGGCGATCTCGCTCATCGGGCGGCGCGCAGGGTTTCGGCCGAGGCGATCGCGGCCAGGACCGCGGCCGCCTTGTTGCGGGTCTCCTGCTCCTCGGCGACCGGGTCGGAGTCGGCGACGATGCCGGCGCCCGCCCCCACGTAGGCCACCCCGTCCTTGATCAGCGCGGTCCGGATGGCGATGGCCATGTCCATGTCCCCGGCGAAACCGAAGTAGCCGACCGTCCCGCCGTAGAGGCCGCGCCGGGTCGGTTCCAGCCCCTCGATGATCTCCATGGCCCGCACCTTCGGCGCCCCGGACAGGGTGCCCGCAGGGAACGTCGCGGCCAGCGCGTCGAACGCCGACCGGTCCGCGCGCAGCCGCCCGACGACCGTCGACACGATGTGCATGACATGGCTGTACCGCTCGATGCGGGCGAACTCCGGCACCTCGACGCTGCCCGGCTCGCAGACCCGGCCCAGGTCGTTGCGGCCCAGGTCGACCAGCATCACGTGCTCGGAGCGCTCCTTCGGGTCGGCCAGCAGCTCGGCGGCGAGGGCCGCGTCCTGCTCCGGGGTGGCGCCCCGCCAGCGGGTGCCGGCGATCGGGTGCAGCAGCGCGGTCCGGTTGGCGCTGACCTTGAGGTGCGCCTCCGGCGACGAGCCGACGATGTCGAAGTCGTCGAAACGCAGCAGGTACATGTACGGGCTCGGATTGGTGGCCCGCAGCACCCGGTAGACGTCCAGCGGGTCGGCGTCGGTGGGCCGCTCGAACCGCTGCGCCACCACGATCTGGAAGCACTCGCCGGCCCGGATCGCCTCCTTGGCCTCCTCGACCGCCTTCTGGTACGCCCCCGGCAGGGTACGGCTGACCGGCTCCCCGGCCGGAACACGCTCGACCGTGGAGACCATCGGCGGGGTGGGCCGCGACAGCGCGGTGGTCATCGCGTCCAGCCGGCCGATCGCCTGGTGGTAGGCCGCCCGCCGGTCCGCGTCGCCGGCGCCGTCGGGCAGCACCGCGTTGGCCACCAGCAGTGCCGAGCCCTCGTGGTGGTCCAGCACCACCAGGTCGGTGGCGAGCATCATGCCCAGCTCCGGCAGCCGCAGATCGTCGGCCGCCTCGGACGGCAGCCGCTCGAACCGGCGGACCAGGTCGTAACCGAGATAGCCGACCATGCCGCCGGTCAGCGGCGGCAGGGCGTCACCGGTGGCCGGGCCGCCGGTCAGCGCGGCCACCGTCTCGCGCAGGGCCACGACCGGATCACCCCCGAGGGGTACGCCGTCCGGCGGCGTGCCGAGCCACTGCGCCTGCCCGGCCCGCTCGACCAGGGTGGCCGCGCTGCGGACCCCGACGAACGAGTAGCGCGACCAGGCGAGCCCCTGCTCGGCCGACTCGAGCAGGAAGGTGCCCGGCCCGCCGGCGAGCTTGCGGTAGACGCCCACCGGGGTCTCGCCGTCGGCCAGCAGTTTGCGGGTGACCGGGACGACGCGCCGCCGCGTGGCGACGAACGCCGCCTCGTCCGGGAAGGTGGCTCCGCTGGTCACTGTGCCTCCAACAGGTCGTCGGTGAAGCAGGTGTGGGTGCCGGTGTGGCAGGCGGCGCCGGTCTGCACGACGGTGACCAGCAGCGCGTCCCCGTCGCAGTCCAGCGACACCTTCTTGACGTGCTGGTGGTGGCCCGACGTGGCGCCCTTCACCCAGTACTCCCCGCGGCTGCGCGACCAGTAGGTGGCGCGGCCGGTGGCCAGTGTGCGGCGCAGCGCCTCGTCGTCCATCCAGGCGAGCATGAGCACGTCGCCGGTGCCGTGCTCCTGCACGATCGCCGCGACGAGACCGTCCGGCGTGCGCTTGAGGCGGGCGGCGATCGCCGGGTCCAGGGTGGTCTTGGCTTCGGGCACGGACAGGATTCTCCCCCATCGCCGTCGAGGGCCGTAACGACCCGCGGGAGGCCCACGATCCGGTCACAGGGGATGTGCCGCACGATCCGGGGCGGTACCGTCGCCCAGAGCGCCCGCCCAGCACCACCAGCGGCATGCGGCAATCCCGGCGGGCGCCGCCTCGCGACGGGAGTGGTGAACCCCATGGAGCCGACGTCCAGCGACGACAACACGCGGCCCTCGCCCGGGCTCGCCCGGTTCTGGCAGGTCCGTCCGGATACGGACGATCCGGTGGCCCCGGCGCCACCGGAGCCCCCTCTGGCGCCCGAACCTCTGGAGACGCCCGCCGACCTGCTCGCCGGGTCGGCGCTGGGCACCTTCCGCAGCCGCCCCATCCCGCCGCTGGCACCGATCGCCTCAGCCGCCCGCCATCCGGCCGGCGGCCCGGCCGACCCGTTCGGGCTGAACCGCGCGGCCGCCCGGAGCGGGCCGGCCGGCGGCCGTCCGGCCTCCGGCCCCCCGGCCCGGGAAAGGCACGGCGATCCTGATCACTCAGTACCTCCGGACGACGAGCCGGAGCCGCCGCAGGACGTAAAGTCCGGGGAACCCGAGGGCGTCGGGGGCTTCGGCCTCGGCGGGCGCGCCGGGCGGTTCCTCTTCGGCGGCCGGGACGGTGACGATCCCGCGACGGCGGAGGACGGCGACGAGGAGCCCGACGCCTCCACGGACGGCCAGGAGCCGGCCGGCGAGGCGACGGCGGACGCCGATCAGGACGCCGCCGAGGTGGCGGAACCCAGCGACGAGAACGGACGTGAGGACATGAACGGACGGGTAGGGGCGCCCGGTTACGCGCAGGCCGGCGAGGCGGCCGCGGACGCGGCGGCCGATCCGGCCGAGGAGATGCCGGGACAGATGCCGGTGGACGGGTCACGGGCGGCCGCCGGCTGGGCCGGTGTTCCCAGCGGCACGCACCCGGTCACGCCGACGTCGGGCGGGCCGGTCGCCGGCGCCCCGGTGTCGCCGGCCTACGCGCCGAACCCGTACACGGTCGCCGATTTCACCCCGGACCACCCGGCCGGGACTCTCCAGCCGGTCTCCGGCCAGCCCGCCGGGCCGGAGGGCCACGGCGGCGAGCCGGCCGACCCGGCGGCGCCCGCCCCGGTCTCGCCGGCGCAGGCGCAGATCCCCGCGACCCGGAGCCCGGCGGAGGAGTCACCGGCCTACCCGGAGCGGTCGCCGGCCACCGACGGCGGCTACGGTTTCGCCTCGACCGGGTACAGCCTCGGCCGGCAGCCGGAGGCGTACGGCGTGGCCTCGGTCACCCCGGCCGCCCCCATCCCGCCGGAGTTCCAGGCGTTCCCCGGCGGTGACGGCGCCCTGGGCGGCCTCACCGTCAGCATCCCGGGCCTGCGCGCCCGCGAGGAGGCGGACAGCGAGCAGAGCGCGATGGCGCACCGGTCGGCCAGCCTGGAGGACGTCGAGCAGGTGCGCCGGCCGAACCGCCGGGCCCGCGAGGAGGAGCCGGCGACCGCCCTCGAGACATCCACCGCGGAGCAGCCGCTGATCGGCCGCACCGTCTGGGACGAGGACGCGGCCCGGCACTTCCGGGCGGCGTGGCACGAGGTGAAGGCCGAGTTCGTCGACGACCCGGAGCGGGCTCTGACCCGGGCGCACGATCTGCTCACCGACGCGGTCAATGAGCTGACCGAGGTGCTGCTCGCCGAGCGCGACGAGCTGGACCCGCTGCGCGGCACCGGCACGCCGGACACCGAGAGCATGCGGATGGCGATGCGCGGGTACCGGGAGTTCCTGGACCGCATCCTGTCGCTGTGACACGGGCGCGAAAGCAGTGAGCCCTGCCACCCGCGGCACCGGGTGGCAGGGCGGAGAACGGGCTCCCGCGGCCTGACGGCGGCAGAAGTGTCGGCCGTGGGAGCCCGCCTCGATCAGGGGATCCTCAGGCGGCGCTGTTGCAGCAGCGGCGGCAGAGGATCGGGTGCAGCAGGTGTGCCAGGTCGTGCCGGTCGGTGACCGGGCGGGGGAAGGCCAGGCGGGCGCGGCGGCCGCCCATCCGTACCACGAAGCCGTAACGGTCCATCCGGACGACCTTGGGCTCGTCGCCGGGGCGGGCGGCTTTGCCCAGCTGACGGCGTACGTAGTCGCTCATCTCGGTCATGTGGTGGTCGGCCAGGTCGGCGATCAGATCGAACTCGACGGTCCGCAGCGGGTCCGGGGTGGCCTCGGCGTAGTCGTCCGGGTCGATCTCGGTGAGTTCGTCGTCACGCTCGTGGCGGACCTCCGCGACGTCCATCCGGTACAGCGTCTGACTGTCGCCGATGTCCAGCAGGTCGCCGCAGGCGTCGGTGTCCGCGTAGTCCAGGGCGGCGGCCCGGGCGTCGTCGCCGGAGAGTTTCGCGGCCCAGCCGGAGACCCACACCCGGCCCAGCGACGGCGACGAGGCCATCGGCGGGACGTCCCGGATGTCCAGGACCAGGGCGGTGTCGTCGTTGCCCTCCTGTGGGCGCAGGGCGCCCGCGAGGGTACCCTCGCTGGGCACTAGCAGTAGCACGCGTCCTTGCGCATCGGTGACATGCCGCACCGGAATCGGTCCGGGACGGCAGGCGATGTGGGCGACGGCGGGCAGGTGACCGGCGGCGAGCGTGCGCGCGATCTCGGCGGGACTGGGTTGCATGACGAGCACCTCCGGGCACCGGTTAGGCTTACCTAAGTTAGGCAAGGCTTACCGTAACAGGAGATCGCAGTTGAACAACTCCCGACCCAAAGCCAAGCTCTCCCGAGCTCTCGGCATCCCACTGACGCGCAAGTGCGTCAAGTACTTCGAGCGGCGCCCGTTCCCGCCGGGCGTGCACGGCCGTGGCCGGCGTAAGAGCTCGGACTACCAGGTCCGGCTGCTGGAGAAGCAGCGCCTGCGCCACCAGTACAACATCAGCGAGGTCCAGATGCGGGCCGCGTACGACGCCGCGCACAAGGCCGAGGGCAAGACCGGCGAGACGATGGTCACGCTGCTCGAGCGCCGCCTGGACGCCACCGTGTTCCGCGCCGGTTTCACCCGCACCATCTACCAGGCCCGCCAGCTCGTCGTGCACGGTCACTTCACCGTGGACGGCAAGAAGGTGGACCGCCCCGGCTACAAGCTGAAGCCCGGCCAGGTCATCGAGGTCAAGGAGACCAGCCGGTCGAAGCCGCCGTTCCAGATCGCGGCGACCGGCACCCACATCGACGGCCCGACCGCGCCCTACCTGTCGACCGTTCTCGAGGAGCTGCGCACCACGGTGATCCGTGCCCCGCAGCGCTCCGAGGTCCCGGTGCTCTGCGACGAGCAGCTCGTCGTCGAGTACTACGCCCGATAGGCGTACCAGGCTCTTGAATCGCTGAAATGGCGGGCCTCTCGCCGCGGCTGCGCTAACCGTGCAGCCGCGGCGGGCGACGTGCTCATCTCACCGGCGCACCATGAAAGCCGGTCAGCGTGTCTGTTCCAACCAGCTGGCGTAGAGCTTGGCGTAGATGGACCCCTCCTCGGCGAGGAGGGCGGAGTGCGGGCCGCGTTGCACGACGCGGCCCGCATCCACCACGATCACCTCGTCGGCGGCCTGCGCCGTCGACAGGCGGTGCGCGATGGCGACCGTGGTCCGGCCCCGGGTCACCAGGTCGAGCGCGTGCTGCAGGCGGACCTCGGTGGCCGGGTCGACGGCGCTCGTCGCCTCGTCCAGCACCAGCAGGTCCGGGTCCGCGACGTACGCCCGGACCAGCGCGACGAGCTGGCGCTCCCCGACGCTCAGCGCCTCCCCGCGCTCCCCCACCGGGGTGTCGAGCCCGGCCGGCAGGCCGGCGAGCCAGTCCCGGAGCCCCAGTTCCGTGAAGGCGTCCCGCAGCTGACCGTCGGTGAGCTCCGGCACGGCGAACCGGATGTTCTCGGCGACCGTCGCGTCGAACAGGAACCCGTCCTGGGGCACCATCACCACCCGGGAGCGCAGCGACGAGAACCGCACCTCGGTGAGCGGCACCCCGGAGAGCAGGACCGCGCCCTCGGCCGGATCCATCAGCCGGGTGAGCAGCTTGGCGAAAGTGGTCTTGCCGCTGCCGGTCTCCCCGACCACCGCGTACGTGCGCCGCGCCGTCAGCTCCAGGTCCACACCGGAGAGCACGACCGGGCCGCCCGGATAGCGGAACGACACGTCCCGGAAGCGCACCGACAGCGGACCGGCGGGCAGCTCCACCCCCTCGTCGTCGGGATCGGCGACGTCCGGGTCGACGTCGAGCACGTCGAGGATGCGGCGCCAGCCGGCCACCGCGTTCTGCGCCTCGTTGAGCTGCTCGGTGGCGATCTGCACCGGCTGGATGAAGAGGGTCACCAGGAACAGGAACGCGGTGAGCCGGCCCACCGTCATGTCGCCGCCCACCCCGAGCAGGGTGCCGACCACCACCACGCCGGACAGGGCCAGACCGGCGCCGATCTCCCCGCTGGAGAAACTGGTGACGCTGACGCGCATGGCCCGCTGCTGGGCGGCCCGCAGATCGTCGACGGCCACGTCGATGCGTTTCTCGGTGCGCCCGGCCACCCCGAACGCGCGGATCACCGTGGCGCCGACCACGCTCTCCGCGACAACGCCCAGCAGCACGCCGCTGCGCTCGCGGACCGTCCGGTAGACCGACGCCAGCCGCCTCTGGAACAGCCGGATCACCGCCACGGCCGGCCCGAAGGCGAGCAGCACCACCACGGTGAGCTGCCACGAGTAGACGAACATCACCACCGACGAGACGATCAGCTGACCGGTGGCGAGCATCAGCTGCACGCCGCCGGTCTGCAGGAACACCGAGATCTGGTCCACGTCGCCGGTCACCCGGGAGACCATCGAGCCGCGCCGCTCGGACTGCTGGTGCAGCATCGACAGGTCGTGGATGTGCCGGAAGGTCCGCGACCGCAGCCCGCCCAGCGCCGTCTCGCTGACCGTGAACAGCCGGCGGGTCATCAGGAAGCCGCAGAACGTCGACACCGCCAGAACCAGCAGGGTCACCGCCACATAGCCCAGCACGACACCGGTGTCCGGGCCGGACGGGCCGTTGATGCCGTGGTCGATGCACTGCTGCACGGCGACCGGAACGGCCACCCGGCCGGCCATCTGCAGGACCGCCAGCCCGATCGTGCCGGCCAGCCCGGTGCGCAGCTCCGGCGACAGCGCCAGCCCGCGCCGGATGGTCCCCATGGTCGCTACGTCGCTCACGCCTCACCCTTCTCGTACGCCGTGACCAGCGCCCGGTACCCCTCCTGGGTGTCCATCAGCTCCTGGTGCGTGCCGGTCGCCACGACCCGGCCCTGATGCAGGTAGACCACCTCGTCGGCGAGCGCGATGCTGGCCCGCCGGTACGCCACCACCAGCAGCGACGTCCCCGCCCTGCGCAGCGCGCCGAGGATGGCGGCCTCGACCCGCGGGTCGACCGCGCTGGTGGCGTCGTCGAGCACCAGCAGCCGCGGTCTGCCGGCCAGCGCCCGGGCCAGGGTGAGCCGCTGCCGCTGCCCGCCGGACAGCGACGCGCCGCGCTCACCGACCGCGGTGTCCAGCTTCTGCGGCAGCCCGCCGGTGAACCGGTCCGCCTGGGCCAGCCGCAGCGCCGCCCACACCTGGTCGTCGCCGACGCCGGGCCGGTCCAGCGCCACGTTGCCGCGGACCGTGTCGTCGAACACGAACGGGATCTGCGGCACCAGGGCGGTCGCCCGGGCCAGCGCGGCCGACGACAGGTCGGGCAGTTTCACCCGGTCGAGGGAGACGCTGCCGGAATCCGGGTCGACCAGTCGCAGTGCCAGGGCGGCGATGGTGGACTTGCCGGAGCCGGTCGCGCCGACCAGGGCCACCGTCTTCCCGGCCGGCACGGTGAAACTGACCTCGGCCAGCACCGGCGGGCCGTCGGCGTACCGGTAGTCGACGCGGTCGAAGCGCAGCTCGGCGGGGCCGTCACCGGGCAGGTCGCCCTCGCCGTACCGAAGATCGCCCTCCGCCGACAGCACCGCCTGGACCCGGTCCCATCCGGCCACGCTGCGCGGCAGCTCGCCGATCACCCACCCGATCGCGCGCACCGGGAACGCCAGCACCGTGAACAGGAAGGCGACGCTGATCACCTCGGCCACGGTGATCGCGCCGTTCTGCAACCGCCAGGTGCCGAGCACCAGCACGGCCAGGGTGCCGACGCTGGGCAGGCTCTCCATCAGCGGGTCGAAGACGCCGCGCAGCCGCCCCACCGCGACCAGCCCGTCACGCAGCTCGGTGACGAAGACCGCGAACCGGCGCGACTCGTCGGCCTCCCGGCCCATCGTCTTGACCACCAGCGCGCCGTCGAAGCTCTCGTGCGCCACCGCGGCGACCTTGGCCCGCATCCGCTGGGCGTGGATCTGCCGCGGCGACATCCGCCGCGAGTAGAAGTAGTTCAGCGCGAACAGCGCCGGGAACAGCGCGACACCGACCATGGCCAGCACCCAGTCGGTGACGAACAGCGCGATCATCGCGCCGGCGAGCATCACGATCGTGCCGACCGCGAACGGCAGCGGCGCGATCGGCGCGAACGCCGCCTCCACGTCGGAGCTGGCGTTGGACAGCAGCGTGCCGGTGGCGTGCCGCTGATGCCACTCCGGCGGCAGCGACAGATAGCGGCGGGTCACCGCCCGCCGGTAGCGGGCCTGGAGCCGGAACTGCATGAACCCGGCGCCGAGACGCCGGGCGAAGATGCTCGCCACCCGCAGGCCGCTGATCCCGAGCAGGGCCGCGACGGCCACCGCGAGGCCCGCGGAACTCACCCGGTGTGCCGCGAACGCGGGCGTCACGACGTGGCCGATCAGAAACCCGACGACGTACGAGTTCGCGACGATGAGAAGGCCGAAGAGGCTGCTGCCGAGGGAGCTGACGATGAAGAGCCGTGGCTCCGCCCGGATCGCCCGCCCGAGCACCCGCAGTCCACGTAACAGCACGTCGTTGCCGGTACCGCTGCTCAATGTCCTACCTGACTGGTAAGTGTTCGCCGGGTCCACCGGCCTTACCCACCCATCCTGCCGCCCGCACGGGTTGTTTACGGTGTGGCCACGATTACATCGAGAACTACGATCGACCCATGACCAACTACGCCCGCACCGAGCGGGAGGCGCTCGCCGATCTGCTGCTGAGCGAAGGGCCGGACGCGCCGACGCTGTGCACCGGGTGGACCACCCGCGACCTGGCCGCGCACCTCGTGGTCCGGGAACGGCGGCCGGACTCCGCGGTGGGGCTGCTGATCCGCCCGCTCGCCGGGCACGGCGAGAAGGTCCGGCTCGCCCGCGCCGCCCTGCCGTACCAGGAGCTGATCGGCCAGGTGCGTAATCCGCCCGTGTGGAGCCCGGTGAGCAACCCGCTGGTCGATCCGCTGGCCAACACCATGGAGATGTTCATCCACCACGAGGACGTCCGGCGCGGCGGCGGCACCTGGGAACCCCGCGCGCTTCCCCGCGACCTGGAGGCCGTCCTCTGGCGCAACGTCAAACTGATCGCCAAGGCCGGGCTGCGCCGCCTCGGCGTGACCGCGGAGATCGAGCCGACCGGGTTCCCGGCGATCCGCAACGGCGCCGAGCCGCGGGTGCGGGTCACCGGCGACGTGGGCGAGCTGGCGGTGTTCTTCTTCGGCCGGCAGCGCGCCGCCCGGGTCGCCGTCGACGGCGACCCGCAGATCGCCGAACGGCTCCGCACCGGCCGCCTGGGCGTATGACCGGCCCAATCAACCGGCCCGGAATTGGCTCGATCGGCGGGCCGGTCCGGCCCTAGGTTCGTGGCCATGTCCGCTCGCACCAACCTGTCGGTCGCCCAGGGCGCCGCGCTGTCCGTCGGCGCCGTCCTGGGCACCGGGCTCATCTCGCTGCCCGCGCTCGCCGCCGAGGCGGCCGGGCCCGCGTCCCTCGTCGCCTGGCTCGCCCTGATCGTCCTGTCCGCGCCGCTGGCCTGGACCTTCGCGGCGCTCGGCGCCCGCTACCCGGACGGCGGCGGGGTGTCCACCTACGCACAGATGGCGTTCGGCCCGCGGGTCGCCGCCGCGGTCGGCTGGTGCTTCTACTTCGCGGTCCCGCTGGGCGCGCCGGTCGCGGTCGCCTTCACCGGCGGGTACGTCTCCGACGTGCTCGGCGGCGGCCGGATCACCGAACTGGCCACCTTCCTGGCGATCGTCGGCACGGCGTACGCGATGAACTGGTTCGGTCTGCGCGTCTCCGGCCGGGCACAACTGGTCCTGTCGGTCTCGCTGGCCGCCCTGCTGGTGGTGACGGTGGTGGCCGCCCTGCCGCACGCCCGCCTGGACAACCTGACCCCGTTCGCCCCGCACGGCTGGACCGGGATCGGCGCGGCAGCCGCCCTGCTGGTCTGGGGTTTCGCCGGCTGGGAGGCGCTGTCCTCGCTGTCCGGCGAGTACCGCCACCCGCGCCGCGACGTTCCCCGCGCCACCCTCGTCGCGGTCGCCGTCGTCGGCGTCCTCTACCTGGCGGTCGCCACGGTCAGCGTGCTGGCCCTGGGCCCGGCGCTGGCCGGCAGCCGCGCGCCGCTGGCCGACCTGCTCGCCATCGGTCTCGGCGGGCCGGTCCGGATCGTCACGGCCGTGGTGGCGGTGGCGCTCACCCTCGGGGCGGTCAACGCGTACTTCGCCGGGTCGAGCCGGCTGGGCGCGGCGCTGGCCGCCGAGGGCGCGCTGCCGGCCCGGGTGTTCGGCGGCCGGCGCCGGTCGCTGACCTTCATCTTCGTGGCCAGCATCGCCGCCGTCCTGCTGCCGCTCGGCCTGCACACCGCCACCCTGCTGGTGACCGGCTGCTTCACCCTGGTCTACGTGATCGGCACGGCCGCGGCGCTGCGCCTGCTGCCGCGCGGCGGCTCCCGGGTGGTGGCCGGGATCGCCTTCGTGGCGGTGACCGGGCTGCTCTGGCTCAACGGATGGCCGGCGCTGCTCAGCCTCGCGATCGCCGGCGGCGCGGTGCTGCATCAGGCGGTCAGCGGCCGCAGCAGGGCCAGGCCCTCCTCGATCAGCGCGCCGTCGACCGCCCCGAACCCGACCACCAGCCCGGACGCGGCCCGCGAGCGGTCCTCGGCGTAGGCGGCCAGTTCCTCCAGGGCGAGGCCGTCCCGGCGGGCCGCCGCCACGATCCGGGCCGCGTCCAGACCGGGCCGCAACAGCGCGGTGACGTGCAGTCCGGCCGCGCTGGGAAGGACCTCCAGCCCCGGCGTCGCGGCGAGGGCGGCCACCACCCGGGCGTGCCGGGCCGCGTAGGTGCGGCCGGCCCGCCGCACGTGCCGGGCGAACTGTCCCTCGTCGATGAACCGGGCCAGCGCCGCCTGCACGGCCGTCTGCCCGTGGAAGTCGCCGATCTGCCGGGCCGCCACCAGGGCCGGGCGCAGACCGGGCGGGGCCAGCAGGAAACCGGTGCGGACGGCCGGGAACATGCTCTTGGAGAAGGTGCCGACGTACAGCACCCGGCCGCTGCGGTCCAGCGTGCACAGTGGCTCCAGCGGCCGGGCCGAGAAGCGGAACTCGCTGTCGTAGTCGTCCTCGACGATCGCGGCCTGCCGGGTCCGCGCCCACTCCAGCAACTCCTGGCGGCGGGCCAGGCTCATCGCCCCGCCCAGCGGGAACTGGTGCGACGGCGTCACGTAGACCAGCCGGGCCCGGTCCGGCAGCCCGGCCACCACCAGGCCGTCGGCGTCCACCGGGACACCGGCCACCCGTACGCCCATCGAAGCGAACAGGCGCCGGGCCGGCGGATAGCCGGGGTCCTCGACGGCCACCACGTCGCCGGGGCGCAACAGCACCCGGGCGATCAGGTCGAGGGCGTGCTGGACGCCGTTCGTGATCACCAGGTCGCCCGGGGCGGCCCGCACCGAACGGGACCAGCCGAGGTGGCGGGCCACCGCGGAGAGCAGCGCCGGATGCCCGGCCGGGTCGGCGTACGTCCCCGGGCTGTTCGCGCCCAGCCGCAGCTCGGCGGCGACGAGCCGCCGCCAGGCGCCGAACGGGAACAGCCGGGCGTCCGGGATGCCGGCCCGGAAGTCGTACCGGGGCGCCGGCCCGGTTCCGCTGACCGGCTCCGGGACCAGCGTCCAGCCGGCACGCGGGCGCAGCGGGTCGGCGGGCGACCCGGCCGGGCGGCGGGCGACCGGTGCCGCCGCCACGAAGGTGCCGGCGCCCACCCGGGTGATCAGGAAACCCTCCGCCACCAGCCGCTCGTACGCCCCCGCCACACTGCCCCGGGACACCCCCAGGTCGGCGGCGAGCGCCCGGGTCGACGGCAGCCGGCGCCCGGCCGGGATCCGGCCATCGAGGATCGCCGCGCGCAGCGCCCGGTAGACCGCGGCGGTCCGCCCCGCGGTCCCCGGCCCGAGGTCGACGATCAGGTCCAACGGTCGGCCAACGTCCGCCGGTCGATGAACGAGCCCGCGCCGACCGGGGCGGTGCACGCGTACGCCCCGGCGATCACTCCCGCGTCCAGGCAGCCGTCGTCACCGGCGCCGGCGAGCCAGGCGCTCAGGAAGGCGGCCGCGAAGGCGTCCCCCGCCCCGTTGGTGTCCACGATCGGAGCGCCGGGATCGACCGCGTCCCGATGGGTCACGCCCTCCCGGGTGTACAGGTCGGCGCCCTTGCCCCCGTTGGTGACCACCACCCTCGTGGCCGGTCCTTCGGCGAGGATCCGCTCGGCGGCGCCGTCGGCGAGCTGCACCCCGCTGACGAAGACGATGTCGGCGCCGAGCGCGAAGTCCCGGTGATGCGGGTTCTCGCCGTCCCAGTCGTGCAGGTCGGTGGAGATCGTCACACCGGCCGCGCGCAGCGACGGCAGCACGTGCCGGGCGTAATCCATGATCGTCACGTGGACGTGCCGGACGCCCGCGGGCAGCGGCTCGTAGTACTCGGCGGGCAGACGGTAGCCGGGCACGTCGCGTCCGTCGTACAGGGACAGCCGGCGGCCGTCGGGGCTCATCAGGTTGACCGCCCGGCGGGTGCCGGCCGGGGCGGGCGCGGCACGCAGGCCGATCCCCCACCCCGCGAAGGCCGCCCGGACCCGCCCGCCCGGCTCGTCGTCACCGACCGTGTCGATCACCGACACCCGCTCGCCGAGGGCACGCAGGGCGAGGGCCACGCACGTACCGGTGTGCGAGACGTGGTCCAGAATGGGCCCCCGAGGTCGCGCGGAGTCGGCTCCGAGCACGGGCAGGTCCGCCACCGGCACCACGGTGTCGATGCCGGTACCGCCGATCACCAGGAAAGTCATGTGCGCCAACCTAGTGCGAGACCGGCGGCACTCTGGACCCCATTGTTCTGCTGACTAGGATGGGAGTGATTGATACGGACTCTTTTCGTGACGCCGCGCTTCCCATTACTGTGCGGTGACACCTCCGTTACTTACCCCCCGTTCAGGTAGAAGGCGGCGCCCGATGGCTCTCGAGGTTCCCTACCGGTCGATCCCGGACATGCTCTTTCAGCGCGTGGCCAAAACCCCGGACGCTCGGGCGATGGCCGGGCCGAACGCGACGGACACCGGCGCGGAGTGGCTGACCTGGCGGCAGGTGGGTGAGCGGGTGAAGGCGATCGGCGCCGGGCTGCGTGAGCTCGGCGTCGGCCTGGAGGACCGGGTCGCGATCCTGTCCAACACCCGGCTCGAGTGGGTCCTCGCCGACCTGGGCGTCAACGTGGCCGGCGCGGCCGCCACCACGGTCTACCCGACCACCGAGCCGGAGGACACCGCGTTCATCGTCTCCGACTCGGGGTCGAAGGTCCTGATCGCGGAGAACGCGAAGCAGGCGCTCAAGATCTCCGGCGCCGAGACCGCCATCACCAAGGTGGTGCTGATCGACGGCCCGGCCGACGCCGGCGCCATCCCGCCGCAGATCACCCTCGCCGACCTGGAGGCCCTCGGCGCGGAGGCACTGGTCCGCGAGCCGAGCCTCATCGACGACGTGGTCGCCCAGATCGGGCCGGACAGCCTCGCCACCCTGATCTACACCTCGGGCACCACCGGCCGCCCCAAGGGCGTCGAGCTGCTGCACCGCGGGTGGACCTGGGAGGGCGTCGCCCAGGAGGACCTCGGCCTGTTCTCCCCGGCCGACCTGCACTACCTGTGGCTGCCGATGTCGCACGCGTTCGGCAAGACGCTGCTCTGCGGCATCGTGCACGTCGGCGTCCCGACCTACATCGACGGGCGCGTCGACCGGCTCATCGACCTGCTCGCCGTGATCAAGCCGACCCTGATGTGCGCCCCGCCGCGCATCTACGAGAAGGTCTACAACAAGACCGTCACCAGCGGCCTCTCCGGCAGCGGCCTGAAGCAGAAGATCTTCAGCTGGGCGGTCGCCACCGGCAAGAAGCGGGTCGCCCTCCAGCAGGCGGGCAAGCCGGTCCCGGCAGCGCTCGCCTTCCAGTACTCGATCGCCGAGAAGCTGGTCTTCTCCAAGCTCCAGGCGAAGCTCGGCGGCAACATCAAGATTCTCGTCAGCGGCTCGGCCGCGCTCAGCCGGGACATCTCGGAGTTCTTCGCGGCGGCGAACCTCCCGATCCTCGAGGGTTACGGCATGACCGAGGCCTGCGCCGCCAACTTCGTGAACCGGCGCGGCCAACTCAAGATCGGCTCGGTGGGCCAGCGCATCGGCGACCTCGAGGTGCGCATCGACGCCGACGGCGAGGTGCTGATGCGCGGCGCCCCGGTCATGCGCGGCTACCACAACCTGCCGGAGGCCACGGCCGAGGCGTTCACCGAGGACGGCTTCCTTCGTACCGGCGACATCGGCGAGATCGACGCCGAGGGCTTCCTCAAGATCACGGACCGGAAGAAGGACCTGGTCAAGACGTCCGGCGGCAAGTTCATCGCCCCGTCGGCGATCGAGGGCTCGTTCAAGGCGGTGTGCCCGTACACCTCCCAGGCGGTCGTCGTCGGCCAGTCCCGCAACTTCGTGACGATGCTGATCGCCCTCGACGAGGAGGCCATCACCACGTGGGCGGCCTCCGGCCCGTTGGCCGGCAAGAGCTACGCCGAGATCGTCGCCGCCCCGGAGACGCACGCCCTGGTGGAGGGCTACATCAACGAGCTCAACGCCAAGCTGAACCGCTGGGAGACGATCAAGAAGTTCTGCATCCTCCCGCGCGACCTGAGCATCGAGGCGGGCGAGGTCACCCCGTCCATGAAGATCAAGCGCCGGAGCGTGGAGACCAACTTCGCCGAGCAGATCGACAAGATGTACGAGGGCTCGCTCGCCCAGATCTGACCCGATCTCCGGACGGCCGGCGGACCTCTCACGGTCCGCCGGCCGTTTCAAACCCATCTCCGGTACGCGGTGGACCGCCCCGCCGAATCGCCGGCCGTCCCGCCCGCTCCACGCGAGCACCTGCCGTCCCCCAGCCCGTGCCGCGCCCGCCGGGCTGAGCCTGCCCGGACAACCGGCGCCACACATCCCGCCGCGCAACCGGCGCCACACATCCCGCCGCGCAACCGGCGCCACAGATCCCGACGCGCAACCGGTGCCACAGGACCCCGTCCGGACAACCGGCGCCACACGACCCCGCCCGGACAGGCTGATCACGGCTACCTACCGCCCGCAACCATGACACCCACCACGGGTGTCATCACACCCACCACGGACGTCACGTTCTCAACGAACACATCACACATCACTGGTGAACACCGGCCCCGCCCCATCACCCGAACACCGGCGCCGTCCACGGGCGACAGGGCATCATCCGACCACCGAGCCCATCCGGCCCGCCGTCATCCTCCGAGTCCCCGTCCCCTCCGCCTGCCCCGGGACGCGGTCTTCGCCGGCAGGGCGGTCCGCCCAGCGGCGGGCCAGGGGTCGCGGTCCTCGTCGGAGGAGGATCGACGAGAGGGACCTACGAGCGCACTCTTGTCTAGGCTGGCTTTCATGAGCGATGTCGTGAGAACAGGCGCCCAGCGCAAGGCCGACACTCTCGCCCGTCTCGCGGCCCCGGTGGTGGACGCGTGGGTGGCGACCGACGGGCCGTATCTGGTGCCGCTCACGCTGGCGTGGCACGAGGAGCGGATCGTGCTGGCCACCGACCGGGAGTCGCCGACCGCCCGCAGCCTGATCGGCACCGGCAAGGCCCGCGTCGGGCTGGGGCCGACTCGCGACGTCGTCATGATCGACGCTGTGCTGGAGCGCTGGCTGCCGGTCGCCGAGGCGCCCGGCATCGACGAGGCCTACGCCACCCAGAACGACTGGGATCCGCGCACGGCCGGCCCGTCCTACATCTTCCTGATCCTGCGCCCGGACCGGATCCAGGCGTGGCGCGAGGAAGACGAGATCCGCGGCCGCACCCTGATGCGCGACGGCGCCTGGCTGATCTGAGACGAGATCCGCGGCCGCACCCTGATGTTCGACGGCGCCTGGCTGATCTGACCGGCCGCCTCGGCGCCGTCGGTGAGCCGGACCACCGGGGTCAGCCCGGCGGGCGCGGCACCGGCCCGGCCCGGCAGGTGCTCGCGTGGCGCGGACGGAACAACCCCGATTCGGCGGGGCGGTCCGCCGCGTACCGGAAATGGGGTTGCTTCGGGGGCGGAAGGTCAGGCGATGACCGCGGGGGCCCGCCAGGAGGGACCGGCGGCGTGGTCGAGGTCGTGGCGGACCGAGGCGATACGGCGGACGGCCTCGGTCAGGTCGTCGGCCGCGAGGGTGAAGGGCAGTCGCAGGAAGCGTTCCAGAGTGCCGTCGAGGCCGAAACGCGGGCCGGGCGCCAGGCGCACGCCGACGTCCTCGGCGGCGCGGGAGAGGGCACTGGAGAAGGGGCCGTCGAGTTCGGCCCAGAGGGTGACGCCGCCGGCCGGGATGACGAAACGCCACTCCGGCAGGCGGTCGCGGAGCTCGGCGACCAGGGCGTCGCGGCGGAAGCGGAGCTGGGCGCGGCGCGCCGCGACGATCTCCGACGACAGGCGGAGCAGATGTACGGCGACGAGCTGCTCCAGCACCGGGCTGGCCATGTCGACGCCGACCCGGATGGCGGCCAGCCGCTGCACGACCGGCGCGGACGCGCGCACCCAGCCGATCCGCAGCCCACCCCAGTACGCCTTGCTCATGCCGCCGATGGAAGTGACCCGGGAGTGCCGGTCGAAGACGGCGACCGGCGGCGGCATCGCCGGCCCGTCGAGCGGAAGGTCCACGAACGACTCGTCGACGATCAGCTCCGTGCCGGTCGAGTGTGCCGTGGCGACGAGGCGTTCGCGCAGCTCGGCGGGCATCAGATGGCCGGTCGGGTTGTGGAATTCGGGGATCACGTAGGTCATCCGCGGCCGGGTCTGGCGCAGTGCGCCGAGCAGCATGTCGCCGTCCCACCCGGCTTCGATGTCGATGCCGTGGGTGCTGATCCGGGCGCGGCGGGCGGCGAGGGCGGCCAGCGCGTTCGGGTAGGTGGGTGTCTCCACGAGCACCGGCGCCCCGACCGGCACGGACAGCCGCAGCACCAGGTCGAGGGCCTGCTGGGTGCCGCTGGTGATGAGGATCTGCTCGGTCGACGTGGGCACGCCGCGGGACGTGTAGCCGTCGGCGACGGCGGCCCGCAGTTCGGGCAGCCCGGCCGGGTGGTAACCGGCGCTGCCGAGGTAGCGGGGCAGGTCGTCGGCGGCGGCGCGGGCGGCCGGCACCAGTTCGACCGGCGCCGCCGAGGCAGCCACCCCCAGGTCGATCATGTCGAGGTCGTCGTCGGGGGTCCACAGGCCGGAGGTGGCCACCCGGTGCCCGTGCGGCAGGGTGGTCCAGCTCCCGGCGCCGCGCCGGCTGGTGAGGTGGCCGGTCTCGCGCAGGTTCCGGTACGCCGCGGACACGGTGGTGCGGCTGACCGCGAGCGCCTCGGCCAGCTCCCGTTCGGCGGGCAGCCGTACGCCGAGAGCGAGCCGCCCGTCCGAGAGCAGCCCTCGCACGGCCCCGGCGAGAGCCGCGTAGTCGGGGCTGCGGCGACGGCCCGGCAGCGCATGCCACCGCCCGAGCAGACGGGCCAATTGGTCTCCACGAACCGACGTCGTCATAGCCACCTCCGATGAATTGGCACTTTAGCACCAGCGAATTGGCATGAAGAGTGGCTGTCATGAGCCTGCTCCGCCGTGTCCCTCAACTGTTCGCCGGTCTCGGCCTCTACGGGGTCAGCATGGCCCTCATGGTGGAATCCGGTCTCGGCCTCAACCCGTGGGACGTCTTCCACCAGGGCGTCTCCGAGGTGACCGGGGTCAGCTTCGGCTGGGTGGTGCTGCTCACCGGCATCCCGGTGCTGCTGCTGTGGATCCCGCTACGGCAGCGGCCGGGGTTCGGCACGGTGGCCAATCTGATCGTGGTCGGGTTCGCGGCGGACGCGACCCTGACGGTGCTGCCGACCGCCGCCACAGTGCCCGGCCGGATCGGCTTCCTGGTGGCCGGGATCCTGCTCAACGGGTTCGCGACCGGCCTCTACATCGGCAGCCGGATGGGGCCGGGACCACGGGACGGGCTGATGACCGGACTGGCCGGGCGGTTCCCGCGGGTGTCGCTGCGGGTGATCCGTACCGGCCTCGAACTGGCCGTCCTGGGCGCCGGTTTCCTGCTGGGCGGGACGGTGGGGATCGGCACCGTCGCGTACGCGTGCGCGATCGGTCCCCTCGTGCACCTGTTCCTGCCGTTGCTCACGGTTCGGCGACCGGTCGGCACTGATCATCCGGACACATTCGCTTCCCGGCACGCCGACGGCACGGCATCATTGCGGCATGGGGGCCGGTGACTGGACTTGGAATGACGCTTGGATCTTCGTCTCCGCGGTCATCGCCGAGCGCCTGGAGCGTGACCGGGCACTTCACGCGGCGCTGCCGATGACCGGGGCGACCCTGGCCGACCTGCTGGCCGCCGCGGACTTCCTGCACCACAGCGTGCCGGCCCGCGAGGACCTCGAGGAGTCGATCCGCCGGCTGGCCGGGGCCGGGCTGATCACCGTGGAGGACGACACGTTCGACGTCGCCGCGGCCGGTGAGCAGTTGTGGCGGACCCGGCCGTTCAGCGGCCTGTCCTCCGCCGTGATGACGTTGCAGGCGCAGCTCAACCGGACGGCCCGGCCCGGCTGGGCCGACTGGACGCTGGACGAGCAGGCCTACCACGCGGCCGTTCGTGAGTACAGTCTGCGGCTGGCCGACGGCAAGTAGCGCTTCTACCGGACCGGGTTGCCGGCCGCCCGCAGGCTGTCCTTGACCTCGCCGATGCTGAGGTCACCGAAGTGGAAGACGCTCGCCGCGAGCACCGCGTCGGCGCCCGCCTCGACCGCCGGCGGGAAGTGCTCGACCGCCCCGGCGCCGCCGCTGGCGATCACCGGGATGTCCACCACCGCGCGCACCGCCCGGATCAGCTCCAGGTCGAAGCCGGCCTTGGTGCCGTCGGCGTCCATCGAGTTCAGCAGGATCTCCCCGGCGCCCAGCTCGGCGACCCGGGCCGCCCACTCGATCGCGTCGAGCCCGGCGCTGCGCCGCCCGCCGTGGGTGGTGACCTCCCACCCGCTCGGCTGCTCCACCGACCGCCGCACGTCCAGCGACAGCACCAGCACCTGGTTGCCGAACCGTTCGGCGATCTCCCGGATCAGCTGGGGCCGGGCGATGGCCGCCGTGTTCACCCCGACCTTGTCGGCGCCGGCACGCAGCAGCGTGTCCACGTTCTCCGGGGAGCGGACGCCGCCGCCCACGGTGAGCGGGATGAAGACCGTCTCGGCGGTGCGGCGCACCACGTCGAGCATGGTGCCGCGATCGTCGGAGGAGGCGGTCACGTCGAGGAAGGTCAGCTCGTCGGCGCCGGCCGCGTCGTAAGCGGCGGCCAGCTCGACCGGGTCGCCGGCGTCGCGCAGGTCGACGAAGTTGACACCTTTCACCACCCGGCCGGCGTCCACGTCCAGGCAGGGGATCACACGTACCGCGACCGTCATCGAAGACCTTTCATGGAAAACTCCCGGCCTCAGCCGTGGGAAGGAAACGGGTTCAGCGGCCCGGCCCACCATCCGGACCGCTGACCAGGCATTACGTGAAGCGTGGAAGATCAGCCGAGAACGGCGAGAGCTTCCCGTACGGTGAACGCGCCCGCGTAGAGCGCCTTGCCCGCGATGACCCCCTCCACCCCGATCGGCTCCAGCGTCGCCAGGGCCCGCAGGTCGTCCAGCGTGGAGACGCCACCACTGGCGATGACCGGCTTGTCGGTGGCCGCGCACACCTCACGCAGCAGGTCCAGGTTCGGGCCGCGCATGGTGCCGTCCTTGGTGATGTCGGTGACGACGTACCGGGACGCGCCCGCCTTGTCCAGCCGGGCCAGCACCTCGAACAGGTCGCCGCCGTCGCGGGTCCAGCCGCGCGCCGACAGGGTCCGCCCGCGCACGTCCAGGCCGATCGCCACCCGGTCGCCGTACTCACCGCAGATCCGGTCGCACCACTCCGGGTCCTCCAGTGCGGCGGTGCCGATGTTGACCCGCTGGGCGCCGGTCGCCAGCGCCCGGGTCAGCGACTCGTCGTCACGGATGCCGCCGGACAGCTCCACCTTCACGTCGAGCCGGCTCACCACACCGGCCAGCAGCTCGGCGTTCGAACCCCGGCCGAACGCCGCGTCCAGGTCGACCAGGTGAATCCACTCGGCGCCGTCGTTCTGCCAGGCCAGCGCGGCCTCCAGCGGGTCGCCGTAGGCGGTCTCCGAGCCGGCGGCGCCCTGCACCAGACGGACGGCCTGGCCGTCGGCGACGTCGACGGCGGGCAGCAGTTGGAGGGTCATCTCTCTCCTTGATAACGACCGGTATCGGCCGGTAGCGACCTAGTGACGGCGGCCGAGCACCACGACGACGAGGGCCGGCACAGCGAGAACGAGCATGGCGGTGAGAATGATGCGCAGGGCGGTGTCCGGGATCAGCGTCCAGACGGCGGCGACGGCCAGCAGCGTGACGACCACGATGCCGATCCGCTGCCGCCGGCTGCGGTGATAGAGCCGCCCGTCCCGGCCGAACCGCGGTCTCAGGTTCTTCAGGAAGGCACGGCGCCGTTCCCGGCGCGCCACCCGGCGGGCCCGGACCGTCTTCTCCCGCTCCAGGACGGCGAGCCGCTCGGCCCGCCGCCGGGCACGTTCCTTGCTCAAAGTGTCGCGGCCCAGTTGCTGAGCAGCAGGTAACCGCAGTCCGCCGACTTCTCCGGGTGGAACTGGGCGGCGCTGAGCGCGCCCGCCTCCACCACGGCCGCGAACGGCAGGTCGTGCGACGCGGTGGTCACCCGGGCGTCGCGCAGAAGATCAAGATCCTGAGCGGCGTACGAATGGACGAAGTAGAACCGGCCGCCCTCGGGAAGCCCGGCGAGCAGCCGGGAACCGTCCGCGATGTCGACCGTGTTCCAGCCCATGTGCGGGATCCGCTTCGCGGACAGTCTGGTGACCGACCCGGGCAGCAGGCCCAGCCCCTTGGTCTCCACCCCGTGCTCCACCCCGGACTCGAAGAGGATCTGCATGCCGACGCAGATGCCGAGCACCGGTCTCCCCGACGCCACCCGCTCGGCGATCACCGGCCCGGCGTTCAGCGCCTCGATCCCGGCCATGCAGGCCGCGTAGGCTCCCACGCCCGGCACCACGAGACCGTCCGCCGTGGCGGCCGCCGCCAGATCGCTGGTGACGGTCACGTCCACCCCGGTACGGGCGACCGCGCGCTCCGCCGACCGCAGGTTTCCCGAACCGTAGTCGAGGATGACCACACTCTTCGCCATCACGCCTCCCCCACCGGCCACCAGGCGAACCCGCCGACGGCCGCCAGCACCGCGAGCACCGCGGTGACGCCGACGCTGAACCGGGTCGCCTCCGACCTGACCAACTGGATCACCCCGCCGAGCAGGATCCCGGCCAGCGCGAACAGCACCAGCGAGATCACAGCACCCCCTTGGTGGAGGGCAGCGCGCCGGCGTTACGCGGGTCGATCTCCACGGCCTCGCGCAACGCCCGGGAGAACGCCTTGAACTGGGCCTCCACCACGTGGTGCGCGTCCGGGTGCCCACCCGGACGGCAGGCGCGCAGCACGTCCACGTGCAGGGTCACCCGGGCCGCGTGACCGAACGCCTCGAAGATGTGCCGCGTCATGCTCGTCGCGTAGACCGGCCCGATGTACGGCGTGAGCAGCGGCTCGTCGTGCACCACATAGGGCCGGCCGGACAGGTCCACGGCGGCCCGGACCAGTACCTCGTCCATCGGGATGGTGGCCGACCCGTACCGCCGGATGCCCCGCTTGTCGCCGAGCGCCTTGGCGAACGCCTCGCCGAGGGCGATCGCGGTGTCCTCCATGGTGTGGTGCGAGTCGATCTCCAGGTCGCCCTCGCAGCGCACCGTGAGGTCGAACCCGCCGTGCTTGGCGAGCTGGTTGAGCATGTGGTCGTAGAAGCCGACCCCGGTGTTCAGGTCGCCCTTGCCGGTGCCGTCGAGGTCGATCTCGATCAGCACCTTGGTCTCGTTGGTGACGCGGTCGATACGCGCGGTACGGCTCACTGCCGCTCCTCACTTCGTTCGTCGGTGCCGTCAGCCGCACTCACGGCGCTGTGCTCGCTTCGCCCGCCGGACAGGATCTCCTCGGCGGCGTTCAGGAAAGCGGTGGTCTCGGACTCGGTGCCGGCGGTGACCCGCAGCCAGCCGGCCAGGCCCACGTCCCGGATCAGCACACCCCGGTCCAGGAACTCCTGCCACGTGGCCCTCTGATCGTCCCCGGTGCGGAACAGCACGAAGTTGGCGTCGCTGTCGGCCACCGCGACGCCGCGGGCACGCAGGACCTCGACGATCCGGTCGCGCTGCACCTTGATCTGCTCGACGGTGGCCAGCAGGGCGGCGCTCTGCGAGACCGCGGCCCGTGCGGCGGCCTGGGTCAGTGCGCTCAGGTGGTAGGGCAGCCGGACCAGCTGGACCGCGTCGACCACCGCCGGATCGGCGGCGAGATAGCCCAGCCGGCCACCGGCGAACCCGAACGCCTTGCTCATCGTCCGGGTCACCACGAGACGGGGGTGCCCGGGCAGCAGTTCGATCGCGCTGCGGGTGCCGGTCCGGGCGTACTCGAAGTAGGCCTCGTCGACCAGCACCATGCCGCGTGCCGCGCCGAGAACCGCGTCGATCACCGCGGGGTCCAGCGCGGTGCCGGTCGGATTGTTCGGCGAGCAGAGGAAGACCAGGTCCGGGTCGTGGCGGTGGATCTCGGCCACCGCCGCGTCGGCGCGCAGCCCGAAATCCGGGTCACGCAGCGCGCCGATCCAGCGGGTGCCGGTGCCGGCCGCCAGCAGCGGGTGCATCGAGTAGGACGGCCCGAACCCGAGCGCCGTGCGCCCCGGCCCGCCGAACGCCTGGAGCAGCTGCTGCTGAACCTCGTTGGAGCCGTTGGCAGCCCAGACCGACTCGAATCCGAGACCGTGGCCGAGGTAGCCGGCCAGGTCGGTGCGCAGCGCCACCGCGTCCCGGTCGGGGTAGCGGTTGAGGTCGGCGAGCTCGGCGTCGAGCATCTTGCGCATCGCCTCGATCACCGGCTGCGGAACGGCGAAGGCGTGCTCGTTGGTGTTCAGCCGGACCGCGACGTCCAGCTGCGGGGCGCCGTACGGCGACTGCCCCCGCAGATCGTCCCGGATCGGCAGATCGTCGATCGTGGTCACCGGGCGAACCTGACCTTCACCGCGTCGCCGTGCGCCGGCAGATCCTCCGCGTTCGCCAGGGTCACGACGTGCCCGGCGACGTCCCGGAGAGCCTGCTCGGTGTACTCCACCACGTGGATGCCCCGCAGGAACGACTGCACCGACAGCCCCGACGAGTGCCGGGCGCAGCCGGCGGTCGGCAGCACGTGGTTGGAACCGGCCGCGTAGTCGCCCAGCGACACCGGCGCGAACGCCCCCACGAAGATCGCGCCGGCGTTGCGGACCCGCATGGCCCACTCCCGTGCGTTCCTCGTCTGGATCTCCAGGTGCTCCGCCGCGTACTCGTCGACCACCCGCAGGCCCTGCTCCAGGTCGTCGACCAGCACCACACCGGACTGCTCGCCGGTCAGCGAGGTGCGCACCCGCTCCTGGTGCTTGGTGGCCGCCACCTGCTTCGTGAGCTCGATCTCGACCGCGTCGGCGAGCGCCGGCGAGTCGGTGACCAGCACGCTCGCCGCCAGCGGGTCGTGCTCGGCCTGGCTGATCAGGTCGGCCGCGACGTGCCGCGGATCGGCGGTGTCGTCGGCCAGGATGGCGATCTCGGTGGGCCCGGCCTCCGCGTCGATCCCGACGGTGCCCTGGAGCAGCCGCTTCGCGGCGGTGACCCAGATGTTGCCCGGCCCGGTGATCACGTCGACCGGCTCACAGCGGTCGTTCTCGTCGACCCCGTCGGCACCGTAGCCGAGCATCGCGATCGCCTGCGCCCCGCCCACCGCATACACCTCGGTGACGCCGAGCAGCGCGCACGCGGCCAGCACCCGCGAGTCGGGCAGGCCGTTGTTGGACGCCTGCGGCGGCGACGTGACCACCAGGCCCTCGACGCCGGCCTCCTGGGCGGGCACCACGTTCATCACCACGGTCGACGGGTAGACGGCCAGGCCGCCCGGCACGTAGAGCCCGACGCGGCGCACCGGAACCCAGCGCTCGATCACCGTGCCGCCGTCGACCACCCGGGTCGTCACGTCACTGCGCCGCTGGTCGGCGTGCACCTTGCGGGTCCGCTTGATCACCTCTTCCAGGGCGGCCCGCACGTCGGGGTCGAGCGTCTCGGCGGCCGAGGCGATCGCCTCGGCCGGCACCCGCAGGCGCTCCAGGGCGACGCCGTCGAATCTCTCGGTCGCCTCCCGGATGGCACTGAACCCATGCTCATGGACCGCCTCGACGAGCGGGCGAATCCTCTCGACGGCCACAGAGACGTCGAGCTGGGCACGGGGCAGCAGTCCGCGCGGGTCCCGCCGGGAGCCGCGCAGGTCGATCCGATTCAGCACGCACCCAGTCTAGGCGGCCCCCCGACCGGGTTCACCACGGCGACTCCCCAGGCCCAGGCGATGAGACGCCCGGGCGCCACGGCGGGTTGACCATGGTCCGGCGGGGACTAGGCTGAACGCGTGAGCGATCGGCTGCCGGTCTTCCCGCTGAGCACGGTGCTCTTCCCCGGTCTGGTCTTGCCCCTGCACATCTTCGAGGAGCGATACCGCACCATGGTGCGCGAGCTGGTTGCCGCGTCGGAGGAGACACCGCACGAGTTCGGCGTGGTCACCCTCCGCCACGGCAGCGAGGTCGCCGAGGACGGCGACTCCCCCGTGCCGCCGGTCACCGCCACCGATGTCTACGACGTCGGCTGCACCGCCGAGCTGCGCCACGTCACCGAGCTGCCGGACGGCCGCTTCGACATCATGACGGTCGGCCGCCGCCGCTTCACCGTCCTCAGCGTCGAGCAGGGCGCCGAGCCGTATCTGACGGCCCACGTCCGCTGGCTCCCCGACGAGGAGAGACCCAGCGAGACGGCGACGCTGCTGGCCCCGCGCGTGCTCACCGCGTTCCGCACCTACCTGGAGCTGCTGCGCCCCAACAGCGAGACCCTCGACCAGGTGCCGGACGACGCGACCGTCCTCTCCCACCTGGTCGCCGCCACCGCGCAGCTCACCCTCGAGGAACGCCAGTTGCTCCTGGCGATGCCCGACACCGCGAGCCGCCTCCGCGCCGAGCTCCGCATCCTCAACCGCGAGGCCGGTCTGCTGGCGCGCGTCCGGGCCGTCCCGGTCCCGCTGTCCGACCTGGCCCGCCCGTCCAGCCCCAACTGACGCTCCCACCCCCAGCCGCCCGGTCCCGCCCCGGCCCGCCAAGCGCTTCACCCCCGCCGGCACCGCCGTGCACCCGGCTCGGTCCCGCCAGTCAACCGGCATCCCGAGCTATGTGTGCTTTGAGAACACGACACCCGCGGTGGGTGTGACGACACCCGCTGCGGGCGTCACGTATCCGGGACACATACAGCCGAGAGCCGCGTCCCACATCCCCGGAAGAGGGGATGCGCTGGATTCTGAGCGAACTGGCGCCACCCAGCCAGCGGTTTCTCACGCTGGTGCCGCTCCGAAAACCGCTTCTCGGTACGCTCGCCGCCGCCGGCCAACCGCAACCACCCCGTCCCGCAGGTTCCGCGCGACGAAGTGCGGCACCGGGCCGCAGCGCGGCCACCGGCGTTGTTGCCACGCGGCCACCCGAGCCGTGTGGGATCAAGGTTTCGCAACACGCGCACCCGAACGGGCGGCGAACCCGCATCGCCCGGCCGGCGGCGAGCCCGCCATGACAGGGCCGCTCAGCCGGGTTGTCGTGGCTCGCGCCGGGGATGCTCCCCGCCGTCCGCGACCTGCTCACCCGGAGTGACCCCGTTGCCCGAGACCAGTTCGGCGCCGGGCCCCCGCTCATACCCGGACGGCCCAGCGCCGGGCCCCCGCTCATACCCGGACGGCCCAGCGCCGGGCCCCCGCTCATACCCGGACGGCCCAGCGCCGGGCCCCGGCCCATATCCGGCAGCGGCATCGTGGCCGATGGCCGCAGACTTGTCGCCGGCGGCCGTGAACTCGTGGCCGGGTGCCGCGGACTCATGGCCGGCAGCCGCGGGCTCATGGCCGACGGCTGCAGGCTCATGGCCGACGGCTGCAGGCTCGTGGTCGGTGTCCGCATAGGGGGGCTCGTAGGCCGCGTGGTTCGGCCCCCACCCCGGCTGCGCGCCCGGATGGTCCAGGTCGGGGTCGTTGGACCAGCCGGCCAGCAGGGTGAGCAGGATCGCCGCCACGAACGCCGGGATCAGCGTCGGCCCGAGCGACTGCACCTCCGGCGGTGCGGCGTAGGTGGCGCCCAGCTCGGCTGTCGCCTTCCAGTTCTCATACGCGTCGCGCCCGATGAACTCGCCGACCAGGGGCGCCACCCAGTGCCCGGCCACCAGGGTGCCGCTGACGACCCCGGCCAGCAGGAACGGCCCCCGGTCCCGGCGCAGCAGCAGCCAGGACCCGGTCGTGACGAGCACCCCGAATCCGAGGCCGAGCAGCGTGAGCCAGCCGTCGGCCGCGATGTACCGCTCGGACATGTCGTAGGACTGCGCCTTCCCGGCGCTGGTGAGCATCACCGGCACGGTGGGGGTGACCCACGCCCAGAGCAATCCGAGCAGCACCCCCAGCACCGCGATCGTCCCGGCGACCCCGGCCGCGACGGTCAGCGAGCGCCGCCACGGGCGACGGCTGCCGTCGTTCAGCCGCCACACCTGTT
This sequence comes from Actinoplanes sp. NPDC049802, assembly GCF_040656595.1. NCBI lineage: Bacteria > Bacillati > Actinomycetota > Actinomycetes > Micromonosporales > Micromonosporaceae > Actinoplanes > Actinoplanes sp. NPDC049802. The sequence goes on along the minus strand of NZ_JBFAMR010000030.1, from coordinate 1,168 downwards.
GCCACGCCTGGTTCAGGCCGGGCCTGGCCGCGACGGACTGCGGCCCGTCCTCCGCAGTGGAGGGTTGCGGCGGCCCGGCCGGCTGTTCACTCGGGTACACCCTGCGATCCTTCCAGATCGGCCGGCGCTGTCAGGCGACGGCCGACGGGCCGAGGATCATCTTGAGGTCGGCACGCAGGGCCGGTGTCGCCGCGACCCGCACCCCGCCCAGCCGCATGATCGTGGTCCGGCTGCCGTTCTGCAGGTGGACGTGCACCTCGGTGTCGCCCGGGTGGCTCACCAGGATCTCCTTGAGCTCGTCGACCAGCGGTGGCGTACACCGGGTGATCGGCATCGTCAGGGTGACCGGCTTGGTGTCCGGATTGTGGGTGATGTCGGGGATGGACATGTCCATCGCCATGATCCGGGCGGCGCCGTCACGCCGCTCGATCCGGCCCTTGACGACCACGATGGCGTCCTCGGCGATGTACTGGCCGACCAGCTCGTACGTGTTCGGGAAGAACAGCGCCTCGACACCGCCGGCCAGGTCCTCCAGAGTCGCCGAGGCCCACGACCGGCCCTGCTTGGTGATCCGCCGTTGGACACCGGTGAGGATGCCGGCGAGTGTGACGACCTGGCCGTCCGGGACGGAGCCGTCCTCGTTGAGCGCCGCGATGCTGGTGTCCGCCGAGTTCTGGAGCAGCACCTCGAGGCCGGCGAGCGGGTGATCGGAGACATACAGCCCGAGCATCTCCCGCTCGAAGGCCAGCTTGTCGCGCTTGTCCCACTCACTGTCGCCGATCGGGGGCATGGTGACCGCGGCCGACCCACCGCCGGCGGCGGCGTCGCCGAACGCGCCGAACAGGTCGAACTGCCCGGCCGCCTCGTTGCGTTTGACGTCCGCGTACGCGTCGATGGCCTCGGCGTGCACGGCGAGCAGCCCCTTGCGGCTGTGCCCCATCGAGTCGAACGCGCCCGCCTTGATCAGCGACTCGATCGTCCTCTTGTTGCAGGCCACCGCGTCGACCTTGGAGAGGAAGTCATAGAAGTCGATGTACTCGGACTTCTCCTTGCGGCAGCGGGCGATCGCCTCCACCACGTTGGCGCCGACGTTGCGGACCGCGCCCAGGCCGAACCGGATGTCCTTGCCGACCGGGGTGAACGGGCCGGCGGACTGGTTGACGTCGGG